>CANIBZ010000059.1 GCA_947466425.1 Flavobacteriales bacterium | reverse complement strand
GTAATTTGCTTCACATCACTTCCATCTAAATTCATGGTGTACAAATCCAAATCGCCGTTTCGCAATGAAGTGAAAACTATTCGATCTCCTTTCGGACTAATCGTCGCTTCAGCATCGTAACGCGGAGAATCAGTTAACTGCTTCAACACCTTTCCCTGAAGATCGGCTGTGTATATATCATAGGTTGAATACAACGGCCAAACATATTTACCGTTGTTCGGAAGTGGCGGTGGACAAGCCTCTCCGCCTTTGTGTGTTGAAGCATAAAGGAACGACTTTCCATCAGGCATAAACCAAGAACAAGTGGTTCTTCCAAGTCCGGTTGAAACCAACTGACGCTTCGAACTGTCTGCCTTCGCTTCAACATTCAAAAGGAAAATCTGATCGCAGCCTACTCCCCACTTCGAGTTGTCGCTTTGAAAAATAAGTTGCTTCCCGTCGGGGCTCCAATACGCTTCAGCATTGTTACCGCCGTAGGTGATTTGATGAATGTTTTTGAAATGGGCTTCCTTCTCATAAGTAACAGGACCTGGCTCTGCTGTAACCGGAAGCGATTCCAAAACCAATTGTTGTGTGCAGCTGCTGAATGCAACCGCTACCACTGCGAGTGTAGCTAATTTCAAATTCATGGCGCAAATTAACGGCACAATTGCATATCTTCTGCATTCGGCTTATCTTTCGGAACTGATTTTAATTATGAAAAAGACCCTTGCCTCTTTGTTTTTCTTGGCTGCCGCTTTCGGAATAAACGCACAGAAAAAAATTACCAACGAACTTATTTGGAACAGCCGCGAATTCAACGCGGAATACCTTGGCGGATTCAACTCGATGAAAGACGGTGAAACGTTTTCAGACGTGATGGGTTCAGATATAAACGGACAAACCATTATTCAATGCAGTTTCGCAACAGGAGATACGTTGAAGACGATTACCTCTTCGAAAAGAATTTTCGGAAATGAAATGAGCGCATTCGACAATTACAGTTTCAATGCAGATGAAACCATGTTGTTGATTGAAACTGAAAGCGAAGGAATCTACCGTTGGAGCAGCATGGCGAATTATTTCGTTCACGATTTGGCAAGCGGAAAAACAACGCCCATTGCAGATTTCAAACAAGGAAAACAACGCTTGGCGACGATCTCTCCAGATAAAAAGCGCGTAGCTTTTGTTCGCAACAATAACATTTTCATCTTCAATATTGAAACGAAAGAGGAAAAGCAAATCACCTTCGATGGTGAGAAAAACAAAATCATTAACGGAGCAACCGATTGGGTGTACGAAGAAGAATTCGGATTCGATCGCGGATTGTATTGGAATGCGGATGGATCGCTTCTGGCCTACTACAAGTTCAACGAGAGTGAGGTTCCTGAATACGGAATGGATATTTATGGAAGTTTATATCCGGAAAGAACCACATTCAAATATCCAAAAGCCGGAGAAAAAAATTCAGATGTGAGCATTCACATTTATGAATTGACTTCCAACAAAAGTTTCTTGGTTGAAAAGACTTCTGCCGAGTTCGAATACATTCCACGTATCAAGTGGGGCAAGCAAAACACGCAGTTGTTGGTTCAAAAAATGAATCGTCATCAAAATCATTTGGTCTACGAATTAACCGCCCCCATTCGCGCTGAAGGAAAAGACACTTGGCCAACAGCAGTATTGATGGAAGAGAAATCTGAAACTTACATTGATGTGAACGACAACATTCAGTTTTTATCGGGTGGAAGTTGCATGATTTACACCAGCGAAAAAAGCGGATACGCACATTTGTATCAAATAGACTTAACCACGAAAGAAGAAACAGCCTTGACCTCTGGAAAATGGGAGATCCTTGATTTTTACGGCATCGATGAAAAAGCGGGAAACATTTATTTCAGTTCTACTCGCGCAGCACAAGTCAATTACAACAAGCGCATGAGCAGCTCGCTCGACGCGACTTCGAAGTATGTCTACTGTGTTAATTTGAAGAAGAACACTTGGAAGTGTTTAACTTCTGACGACGGAACCAACGAAGCTGCGTTCAGCAACGGATTGAAATATTTCCTTCACACTTATAGCAACGCCAACACCCCTCCTACTTTCTGCATTCGCGACAACCAAGGAAATACAAAGCGTGTGCTGATTAAGAACGAAACGCTTTCCGCGAAATTGAATGAATACAATTGCGTGAAGAAAGAATTCTTCTCATTTAAGAATTCAATCGGCACCGATTTGAATTGCTGGATGATGAAGCCTGCCAACTTCGATCCGAATAAAAAATATCCTGTGTTGGTTGCTATCTATGGCGGACCTGGAAGCAACACTGTTCTTGACTCTTACGGCGGAAAGAACTACATGTGGTATCAATTGCTTTGTCAGGAAGGGTACATTGTGGTGAGCTGCGATCCGCGCGGAACACAATTCCGTGGCAAAGATTTCAAACATTCTACCTACATGAATTTAGGTGGAAATGAAACGCAAGACTTTATAGACTTCGCGAAATATTTAGGTCAACAAACATACATCGATGCTGCGCGCATTGGTATGCAAGGATGGAGCTACGGCGGATACATGACTTCGTTGTGCATGACCAAAGGAGCGGACTATTACAAGACTGGAATTGCAGTTGCACCTGTAACAAACTGGAAATTTTATGACAGCGTTTATACCGAGAGATACTTGCGCACACCGCAGGAGAATTCAGGTGGATATGAAAATAATTCTCCTATCAATTTCGCAAATCAATTAAAAGGAAACTACTTGTTAGTTCACGGAAGCGCTGATGATAATGTGCATTTCCAAAACACCATGGATATGGTAAGCGCATTGGTTGCAGCGAATAAGCCTTTCGACTTGTTTGTTTATCCGAATAAAGACCACGGCATATACGGAGGAAACACGCGCTTGCACTTGTTCAGCAAGATGACCAACTTCTTGAAAGAAAATCTGTAATGAAAAAAGCGCTTGTCCTGTTGTTCGTCATTTGTTCGGGCCTTGCGGCATCTGGACAAGAACAATGGCAAGTGCATGGAGGTCTTCAATACGGATTTGTGGTTCCGCACAACTCGCTTATGGAACCGCTTATTACTGCGCACAGCGTTGGAGGAAGTATTCGCGTTGTGAAGCGTATAACCAACAGACTCTATTCAAGGCCTTACGGAAATCCTTATCAGGGTGTCGATTTTACCTACATCAACACCGGGAACATTCAACAGCTGGGACAACAATTTGCGTTGAGTTTTTGGAATCAATTTCCTACTAACCGAAGAATCTTTGGCGAGCGTCCTTCAAACAAGAAGTTCATCAACCTCGGCATTGGCTTGGGCTACACCACCAAGATTTGGAATCTTCAATCGAATTACCAAGCCCCTGTATTGGGTTCGCACGTCAATGCTGCATTGAGTATTGGCTTCGATCAGGAAATTTTTCACACCGAAAATCTTCAATACAAATTAGGCATTCGTGTCACCCATTTTTCAAACGGTGCTTTTCAATTACCGAATCTCGGAACGAACACCATGGCGCTTACGCTGGGTGTTCAGCCATTAATTAAGCCTAAGGTTCCAAGAAAAGATGAGTCAGCCGAAATTCTGTTGTTGCGTTTATTGAGCAAATACAACCACAGTTTTTCCTACACGCAAGGATGGAAAGAAGTCATGCAGCCATACGGAAAGAAATACCCCATTCATCTGTTCAGTGCGGCGTGGGATCGCAGAACATCACGCGTAAAGCGTTCTTTTGGATTAACAGCCGATCTCATGTTCAACAGATCATTAATTCCGTTAATGGAAAACAGAGACGGAGTTCGACCGAACAATCGTTCGGTTTTTCAATTGGGAGTTGGACCAACGTTTTGTCAGAATTTCGGAAACACACAATTGCGCATTGTTCAAGGTATTTATATTCGGGATAAATGGGCGGAAACAACACCGGTTTATCAGCGTGTGATTATACGTCATGCACCGAAGGACAAAAATTGGTTTATTCAATTCGGATTAAAAACACATTTTGCAAAAGCAGATTATGGTGAAATTGGATTTGGCTACCGTCTGTAAGCTGGGCCTGTTGGGCCTTGTGCTAACTTTTTGTTCGTGCAACAAAGAGAACGCTCCCGATTGCTTTAAAACGGCGGGAGAAGTTCAAACCGAGACAAGAGATCTCGGAAGCTTCACGAAACTTGAATTGAATAGCAATTTGAAATACGAATTGGTAGACACTAATTTTTGTGGAATTGAAATTACCGGACCGAAGAATCTGCTTCCGAAAATAGACGCACAACTTTCAGACGGTGTATTGAAAATTGAAAACGTGAACACATGTAATTTTCTTCGTTCGTATGAACACGAAATAATAGTGAAGTTGTATTTCGATTCAATTACTAACATTCAAAATTTTAGTACTGGAAGTATTGTTTCATTGAATGAAATGAAAGCACGTAAACTTGTGTTAGAGAACAAGCATGCGAACGGAAAGATCGAGTTAAACTTGAATTGCGACACCATCTATTGCGGCTCTCCGGCGGGTGCTAATGATTCGTATTTGAAAGGCACAGTTCAAGTTGCCGAACTATATTCAGACGCCTACGGAATTATTCATGCTGAATCGTTGAATGCGAATCAGGTTTACATTAACAACGCATCACTTCAACCGATATATGCAAATGCAACGAGTTATGCTTTTGTGCGAATCGATGATTCTGGAAATGTTGTGCTGAAACAAACTCCAGCCTTGTATGATCTCGTTCGTAACGGAAGTGGTGAGTTAATCTTCGAATAGACGAACAATGTGTTCAGGGGCTTTGCAAGGTCTACCTGTTTTCTTGTCTACAAACACCAATTCTACTTCTGCTGTATTCAATAAAATTTCGTCGCGATACGTTTCGAAAGAAAACAAAATTCGTGTCCCCGTGAATTGTGTTATTCGTGTTTGAATTTCAACAAGATCGTCGTAATGCGCAGGAGCTTTATAATGTATGTTTAAGGTTCGAACGGGAAGAAGAATTCCTTCGTCTTCAAGGTCTTTGTAAACTACACCTAATTCTCTGAGAGCCTCTACCCTAGCCACTTCAAAATAAGCCGCGTAATGACCGTAATACAAATACCCCATGCGGTCGGTTTCTGAATACCTTACCGTAAATTTGGAATGAAAGATGCGCTCTTGAATTTTCATAATAACAAAGAAATTGTTTAATCATCTTGCAATTATTTTCATTCTCAAAATCTTTGAACAATCTTTCAAACAAAGTGCCTTAAGTGAATACGCCAAAAATTTTCATAAGTCAATAGGCAAATGAGTTTTTTTTTCACTTTTTTTACATTTCTTTTGTAGTCCGAGAAACGCGAATCATATTTGTTGTTTACCGGCACCTAAACAGACGATTAACCCTTTTTATATTCAGTAGTATTATGACTAACGATTTCAAGCAAGTTTGGCAAAATTGTATAAATATTATAAAAGACAATGTAAGTCCGCAAGGATTCAAAACTTGGTTCGAACCGATTAAGCCCGTTAAACTTGAAAACAAAGTTTTAACGATTCAAGTTCCTTCACAGTTTTTCTACGAGTGGTTGGAAGAGCACTATGTGACTCTTTTGAAAAAGATCATTCGCAAAGAATTGGGAACTGAAGGAAGATTGGAATATTCCATCATCATGGAAAACAATCAGGCTTCGAACGCTCCTTACACCATTAAAGTTCCAACAAGCAATCGCAAAGCGGTTAAAAACGCTCCTGTTGCTATGCCGTTGGATTTGGGTGATGTTCCAATTAAGAATCCGTTTATCATTCCTGGTCTTCGTAAGCTGAACATCGATTCTAACTTAAATCCGAATTACTCTTTCGAGAATTTCGTGGAAGGCGATTGCAACCGTTTGGCTCGCAGTGCAGGTTATGCTGTAGCCAACAAACCAGGTGGAACTGCTTTCAACCCATTGTTGGTTTATGGAAGCACGGGATACGGTAAGTCTCACTTGGCTCACGCTATTGGATTAGAGATTAAGAACAAGTATCCTGAGAAAACAGTGTTGTATGTAAACAGTGAAACGTTTACGCACCAATTCATTGACGCTGTTAAGAACGGAACCATTAACGACTTTTCGCACTTCTATCAGATGATGGATGTGTTAATCATAGACGACGTTCATTTCTTCGCAGGAAAAGAGAAGACGCAGGATGTATTCTTCCACATCTTCAATCACCTTCACCAAACAGGTAAGCAAATCATTTTAACAAGTGACAAGCCACCGGTTGAGTTGCAGGGCATGGAGCAACGTTTGTTGTCTCGCTTCAAGTGGGGATTGAGTGCAGATTTGCAATGTCCATCTTTGGAAACGCGTATTGCTATTCTTCGCAAGAAGATGTATGCAGACGGAATTGATCTTCCAGACGAAGTTGTTGAGTACTTGGCGTACAGCATCACTACGAACATTCGTGAGCTTGAAGGCGCTTTGATTTCCTTGATTGCTCAATCTTCATTGAACAAGAAAGCGATTACGCTTGATCTTGCGAAGCAGATGATTGACAAGTTCGTTAAGAACACTGCGCGTGAGGTTAGCATTGATTACATTCAGAAAGTTGTTTGCGATTACTTCGACTTACCTATTGAGTTGTTGAAGAGCAAGACACGTAAGCGCGAGATTGTTCAAGCGCGTCAGATTGCGATGTATTTTGCGAAGAAGATGACGAAGAGCAGTTTGGCAAGCATTGGTGCTCATTGCGGCGGAAAAGACCACGCAACGGTATTGCACGCTTGTCGCACCGTGAACAACTTACAAGAAACCGACAAACACTTCAGAAAATATCTTGAAGATTTAGAGAAAAAATTAAGCATTGCTTAAATCGCTTTTCCTCTGGAACTTTCACCGAGTGAATCTTTCCACCGGAATAATTACCTAAACAACAGGGAAGCCGCTTTCGAGCGGCTTTTCTGTTTCTTGAGTATTTCCCCGAGCCTTCAGTGGAAACAAACAAGAATGTACTTCGTACGAATGCCTCTGGCGAATGCTACGCGAATGTCTTCGACGATTTTAATTACGCAGTAGAACCAATCTTCTTCGAAGATCAATTGCAAGCAATCAATCACCTGCGGTGATCAATCCTTCGGATTGAAGAATAAACAGCATATAAACTGCATATAAAAATTGGTGTTTCTTAACCCGCTTCTTAATAGGTTTGATTGAAATTAGTTCTAATCTAAAGTTCCACATTCGGGAACTTATATATTATATTTGCATGAGAGTAATTGCTAAGAAAACGCTGAAAGAATACTTCGTGAATAATGCTGAATCTAAACAGCCCTTGCTCATTTGGTATAAAGAGGTAAACATAGGGAAATGGAAGAATCACAATGAGATGAAGGAAACGTTCTCTTCGTTAAGCATAATTCCGAATGAGAGAATTGTCTTTAATATCAAAGGAAACAAATATAGAATTGTGGCTAAAGTGAACTACGATTATCAAATTATCTGGATTCGTTTTGTGGGAACACATGCCGAATATGACAAGATTGACGCAACAAAAATATAAGTGACATGAACTGGAAGGTTATTAAAACAAAGAAACAATACACCCAAGCGCTTAATCGACTTGAGGAAATCTTTGATGCAAAGAAGAATACTCCCGACGGAGATGAATTGGAATTACTATCATTGCTCATTGAGCATTATGAAAACAAACACTTTGCAATTGAAAACCCAGATCCCATTGAAGCCATTAAATTCAAACTAAAGCAATTGGGCCTGAAGCAGCAAGACTTGGCCAATGCTCTGGGGCTGAAGAGCCGCGCAAGTGAGATAATCAATCGCAAAAGAAAACTCAACCTCGAGCAAATTCGAAAAATTCATGTTCTGCTCGGCATCTCTTTGGAAGTGCTAATGAAGGAATACTAAGCCCTTCGGGCGAATGTTTTCAACGAATGCCTCTGGCGAATGCTACGCGAATGTCTTCGACTGTTTTCACATTACACCGTTCCAATTATGAAATAGGAATTACGAAGTAGGAATAAATCCGAAGGATTTCCAATAACGCAGTTAAAGGTTCCAATTATGAAATAGGAATTACGAAGTAGGAATAAAACCTTCGGTTTTCCAATTTCGAAGCTCCTACGTCTTTTTTTTATTCTTGAAGGTGGGAGAGTATTTGAGACACCAAACCATTCATTTTAGAAAACGCAAACCAACGTTTTCCAAGATCTTTTAAGGACGCGCCAAGATGATAGAGTTCTTTTTCATCGAGGATTAAGAATCGGTCGTGAGCGTTTTTTAAAATTCGAATCTCGATCGATGGATATTGCGCATTGTGTTTTTCTACATCGAGTTTCAATTGTTCTGTCAATTTTTCAGTGTAAATGGTACAGGATACTTTTTTGTTTCTTTTTGAAAGCTGAAGCAGTGTGGTTTCATCAATGTAGTTATCGATGAGAATAATCGACTTTTTCGCTTTACTTATAAGTTCACTGCTGAATACGTACGCGTCGAATATTTGGTCATTGAAGAAGATGCCGGATTGAGGAAATGATTGATCATCCATTCGCTTCAACAGGGTATTTATTTTGGAATCATGATCGAGAATCTTTGTTTTCAACAACCCAATCTCGTTTGAAAAATCATTGCTAGAAATTAACATTTTCCGCATTGACACGAATGATTCCATGATAAATATGCTTGTTTGGACCGCGGTAGATGTCCTTAAAATAGATGAGAGCATTGCCACACCTTGTTCTGTAAAAGCATAGGGTCTATATTTTATATTCTTTCCTTGTCTTGGGTTCAAGGTCGCAATTTGCGACCTTGAATTAGAAATAGGCTCTGGAACACCTGAATTTACTCGGTTTTTCAAGGTCGCAATTTGCGACCTTGAAATTTCATCAACGCTAAGTTGAAACATAAACGACTCGGGAAATCGATCTAAATTCCTTTTCACTTGTTCAATTAACCTTTTGGTTTGAATCCCATAAAGAATTGCGAGGTCTTTGTCTAACATCACCTGTGCATCTCGAAAGGTGTGTATTTTCAATCCCATCGCCAATTTGGTATTGTTTGTTTCCATAAGACAAACCTATTTCGGGGATTTGAAAAAAACACTAATTTTTATATGCAGTTTATATGCTGTTTATTCAACGGCAGAGCCGATGACACCAATGGTGATGACCTTCTTTGAAGGATGACACTTCGTGATGACCTTTCAGGATTTAAGAAGAAATGAAGTTAAATTACGCAGTAGGAATTACTTCTCCACTTCGTGGACCAATCCCAAAGGGACAAATCCTTTCAGGACCAATCCCAAAGGGACATATCCGCTATGCGGACTGATCCACGTTGTGGATGTATCCCGAAGGGAACTTCGTTCCTACGTCTTTCGACGTATTTTTCACCCCACCACTCCTACTCTATTTCTGGCAAATGCTCTCAAGCGCCCGATAACACTAACGAATAGACTTCAACGGTTTTT
>CANIBZ010000058.1 GCA_947466425.1 Flavobacteriales bacterium | reverse complement strand
CAACTCCAAAGCGACGACCAATAGCCTTGTCTGATAGTCCTAATTTTAAATGCGCCTCAATACATTGTAGCTTGAATGCGAGTGTGTATTTTTTTCTCTGTGACATAAAAAAGCCCCCAATAAGTGTCTAACTTTTTGGGGGCAGTCCATTCCGAGGCTCTTTTTTTGTCCTATTATTTCTAAGCTCATTTCCCCCAGCTTCACTGGGGCAAAAAAAGAATGTACTTCGTACGAATGCCGTTGGCGAATGCTTCGCGAGGTCCACTGTTTTTGAGAGAAATTAATTGGTTTGAATAGTATATTCGTTAAACCATTTAAGTGAAATATTCTCAATAGAACATGAAATACACTTTAATTCTTCTTTTAATTCTCACGAATCTTTTAACTGAAGGACAAATCTATTTTCCACCTAACACAGGTAACGCATGGGCAACTATTACTCCTGCGGAATTGGGATGGTGTGAAGATCAGATACCTGAGTTGTTAACCTTTCTGGAAAGTAACAATACGAAAGCATTTATTGTGCTGAAGAATGGCAAGATTGTCATTGAGAATTACTTCGGGACATTCACGCAGGATAGCCTGTGGTATTGGGCTTCTGCAGGGAAGACGCTTACCTCCTATTTGGTTGGAATAGCGCAACAAAACGGACAGCTTTCGATCAATGATTTAAGTTCAAGTTATTTGGGAACTGGATGGACCAGTTGCACTGCTGTTCAAGAAAATAACATTACTGTTCGAGACCAATTAACCATGACAACGGGGTTAGATGATGGGGTTGCAGATCCGTATTGCACCGATCCGAATTGTTTGATTTATTCTGCAGATGCGGGCACACGCTGGGCGTATCACAATGGTCCGTATACGTTGCTCGATGGTGTGTTGGAAGGAGCGACTGGACAGACGTTGAACGGACTTGTCTTTTCGGCCTTGAAGCAACCGACGGGAATGGACGGTTTCTTTATTCAGAGTGGTTACAACAATGTGTATTTCAGCACTGCACGAAGCATGGCACGTTTTGGAATCTTAATGCAGAATGGCGGCAATTGGAATGGCAATCAGTTAATGACCGACGCGAATTATTTTCAGGAAATGATTACGCCTTCTCAGAACCTGAACAACTCTTACGGATACTTGTGGTGGTTGAATGGACAAAGCTCTTACATGGTTCCAGGATCACAGTTGGTGCTTCCGGGAATGTTATTCCCTCATGCGCCAAGCGACGTCTATGCTGCCTTGGGAAAGAACGGACAGTTCTTGAATGTGAGTCCGAGTGAAGGGTTGGTGTTCATTCGCATGGGCAATGCGCCCGACAATTCGTTGGTACCGTTTGTGTTGAACGATCAGATTTGGGAGAAGTTGAATTACGTAATGTGCACTCCGGTTGCAGAAACATCGTATGAAAATTTCTGGTTGATTCAGACTGCTACTTCGGTTCGGATTAACTGGCCTGGGAAGAGTTTTGTATGTGAAATACTTGGTGCAGATGGAAAACGTATTGAAACATTTTCCTCAAAAGAAACGGCTGACGTTTCAACATCACAATGGGCTCAGGGAGTATACTTTGTCAAGTGTTCCAACGGACATGAAATCGTTGTGAAAAAAGTTTTTGTTCGATAGAAAATGAAGAATGTACTTCGTACGAATGCCTCTCTAAAAGGTAAGAGAGGGGAAGAAAAGGTAAGAGAAGGGAAGAATGTCTTTCAGACGAATGCCCGCTGGGCGAATGCTTCGCGAATGTCTTCGACTGTTTTTCTAATAACACCTTTCAAATTATGAAATAGGAATTACGAAGTAGGAATAAATCCGAAGGATTTCCAATTACGAAGTAGGAATAACGTAGTTCCAATTACGAAGTTCCCTGGTTTTTAGAAAGGAAAAATTTGAGGGGATTTGGGGTAGACGAAAGGAGTCTTTGATTACTTTTAAATGATTCGAAAAAAATCAACATTCGAATAAAATGAAACCAAGCTCAACAATATTAATCTCCTTGATATTAGGATTAGTGCTTGTTGGCTGCGGAAGAAAGTCCGTCAACACTTCTGGCAATAGCGCCTCTGATAGCATGACTTCGATTCCAAGCAAAATAGTATCACTCCATACAGTCGGGTTTTCTGATACAACATTAGCATTCATTCAAGGAATAACTTTCGGGAAAGCACACCTTGGCTCCAAAATAATCATTGATACACTCATTGCCACCGGAATCGAATTTATTGATTTAGAAAATCGAGATACTATTTTAATCTCATCGGATGTTCAAGGGAAGTATCAAAAATACCTACGACCTAGTACCTATGATATTATTATAAGTTATGTAGGCTTTAATGTACTGAGAATCGAGAATGTTACTTTCAAATTATCAGAGATAAAAGAGCTCGATGTTCTGCTTGGACAAGGACCATATAATATTGATGTTTTAGATTTGAATTAAACAAAATGAAAAAATTCCTAGTAGTAATAATTCTGCTCATTGCTGCTTGTGGCATTTACTCTATCTATAATTCTGAAAGTAGTTTACCCAGAGAAGTTATAACGCTTGACCATTCAACTGAGGATAAACTCGCCGCTCATGTAAAAGAAGTTCAATTGTTTATCTCTAAAAACCCGAAATACAATGATGCAATTGCATTCTTTATTGATATGAAGATACACTCTGGTAAAAACAGATTTTTCATTTATGATTTAAAGAAAAACGAAGTGATTGATCAAGGCCTGGTGGCACATGGATCAGGCTCTGAAACAGGAATTGTAGGCGAACTAAAATTCAGTAACGCCAATAACTCATTAAGCACATCTTTAGGCAAATATTCCATTGGAGCAAGTTATAACGGACGATTCGGTAAAGCCTATAAGCTATATGGCCTTGACACAACAAACAGCAATGCATTCGAAAGAAATGTTGTCCTTCATAAATATTCGAAAGTCCCATACGAAGAGCAAGAAGATGCAATCTGCAATAGCCTGGGTTGTCCAATGGTTCATGAGAAATTCTTTGAACGAATAGAAAATATTTTGGATCATTCTGAAAAGAGCATTATTCTCGAGATTTATTATTGAAAGTCTGAATGAATGTCATCGACTTTTTAATCTTGAAGATCAGTGAGTATTTGAGACACCAATCCATCCATTTTAGAGCCCTGTTTCAAGAATGAAGTCGCAATTTGCGACTTCATTTTCAGGGTTGCGATTTGCGACCTTGAACTTGAAATAGTCTCTGAAGCACTTGAATTTATTGAAGAATTCAAGGTTGCAAATTGTGACCTTGAACGTTATCCCCAAGCTTCACTGTGTACCAATGAAGAATGTACTTCGTTCGAATGCCAGAGGCGAATGCTACGCGAATGTCTTTATAAATGGGAAGAGAAGTTAAGAGAGGGGAAGAAAAGGGAAGATTAACAACGAAGTTCAAACAACGAAGTTCAAACAACGAAGTTCTAACAACGAAGTTCAAACAACGAAGTTCAAACAACGAAGTTCTAACAACGTAGTTCAAACAACATAGTTCAAACAACGAAGTTCTAACAACGTAGTTCAAACAACGCAGTTCTAACAACGTAGTTCAAACAACATAGTTCAAACAACGAAGTTCTAACAACGTAGTTCAAACAACGCAGTTCCTTGACTATATTTGTCAAGAATGAAATTGTCAAAATTAGATATTAGCAAGCATTTGCAAGACCTTCGAAAAGAGAATGGCAAAACCTTACGCGAGGTAGCGGCCTATTTGGAAATTGACCAGGCGATACTGAGTAAGATGGAAAACGGAAAGCGTCCGGTAACGAAGGATGTTCTGACGCAATTGGCGAAACTTTATAAGAAAGATATTCAGGAGCTTCACAAGGTATTCTTGGCTGAAAAGCTTTACAAGCAATTAGAACACGAAGACGATGCGTTGTCTATTCTGAAATTGTTGGAAAAGCAAGTGGTTTATAAAACCAAACACGATTCAGAAAAAGAGCATATTAAAAAGACGGTTCAGGCTTATTTCGCAGAGCTTGATGTTGTTCAAGAAGTGAGTTTGTTTGGATCATTTGTAAGGAAGGAAGAAACAGCGAAAAGCGATATTGATCTTTTGATTCAGTTCGTGGCGAAGAAGAAAATATCCATGTTCGACATTCTAAAAATGCAGCACGACCTTGAAGAATTGTTGAATCGGAAAGTAGATTTAATTGAAGAAGGTCAGTTGAAACCATCGGCAGCCATTGATGTGGTTCGAGAAAAAGAAGTCGTGTATGTCAAAGCCAAGAGACAAACAAAGGGTTGAAGATATACTGACAGCTATTTCTCGAATTCAAGCGTTTGTAAATGATAAAACGCTGCTTGAATTTGAAAACGATGTGATGCTTCACAGTGCTGTTCAATATCAATTCCTCATTATCGGTGAAGCCGCAGGGGCAATTTCTCCAGTAATTCTCAAGCGACACGATTTCCCGTGGTTCTTGCCTAAATCGTTTCGAAATTTTATCATTCACGAATATCACAATGTAAAATTAGAGCGTATCTATCACACCGCTTTTGAATTGGAAGATTTGAAAGTGATTTGTGAAAAAATTCTAACCTTAGAATTCAAATAAAGGAATATCCCGAAGGAACAAATCCTTACAGGACCAATCCCGAAGGGACTTATCCGCTATGCGGACTGATCCACGTTGTGGATGTATCCCGAAGGGAAATTCGTTTCTACGTCTTTCGGCGTATTTTTCAACCCCATCGCTCCTACTCTAATTCTGGCAAATGCTACCAATTGCCCTATAACACTAGCGATTAGACTACAACGGTCTTTGGGAAGGAGAGAATTGTAAAACGTTTGCGTGAAATGAATAGGGAATTTAATTACTTTTAATAAGCGCAATTAAACTTCGCCTATCAGACTGTGATGGTGTGTATTGTGAAGATTTGTAGCGTGTATAATAGAGTTATGTGCAATATCTAAAGACCTAAAATCTGAATCAAGAGAAATGAAAGTTGGACTTCATGCAAATATGGTTGACATGCGAACGGACAAAATCGGATCTTCCTTAAGAGATGTCTTTGTTATTCTTTGCGAAAGATTGACTGGTAATTATGGAGGGACAATCGAACATTTATGGATAGATTTCGAACTAATTGAAAGCCATGCAAAACCTGATGGAAAACCCAGATATCCATTCAGATTCGCAAAACGCGTGTCTGGACGTTCCAGCTTTGGACTTCCTCCTGCTCCTGACAATTTCAATGTAGGACACTTTAGTGTTCGCCCTGACTTTCAGCGACTACTTTCTATAGCTAATGAGGATATAATCCCATATTGCTTAAATTTAATATACAAAGAGCTTGAAGTTTTAAAAACAAAGGAGAAAAAATTGGGAGGCTTTGATTCGAAATTATTCAGGAAAAAATACATGGACGAATGCACGCGACTAGGTTATAAAATAAATCCGACTTGAAATGAATACTGCAAATAACAGCACCTACAAGAAATTGGCGGTTCAGTGGTTAAATGAAACTTTGTGCTTCGTATCAAGTTCAGTGCTAGCAGACAGTTTTGTGTTTCGAAATCGCCACCTTCGGGTAGCCGCAAACCGTTAGAGATATTAAACAGACTAATCAACACTCAGAAATTAGATTTGAAAATAACATCCAAAATATTATACTTTTTAGCACTGTTTTTGGCTCTAATATTCATTGCGAAAATTATTTATTGGTTAAAAACAGATGAACCCATTAGCAGAGGGGCAATGTTAATTTTAGCTTTATACATTCTATTTCTAACGATTCGAAATAAATACACGTTCTTCTTGTTAGGAGGCTTAGGAATATTCTGCTTAGTATACAAATACACTCATTTCAATTGGTCCGGATTTTTAGTTGTTGATTTTTTGGCATCATTAGGAAAACCAACGGGTTCACTCAATAAAGTAGTTTTATACACTCCTTTCGTAGTCTATATACTGTCTCTTTTTCTATTGATATTACCAACAACACGTAAAATATATTTCAATTCAAAAAGTAGTCAATGAGTTTAACGAAAAACGATTTAGTAGAATACTTTAGATCATTGGATGCGATTAATATTCAATTATAACCGCCCCCTTCGCCAAGCGCCAAAACGTTATGTACCACTTTAGGACAACGCAAAAACCGAAACGAAACAAGAAATAAAACGGATATTTATTTAAGACTATGAAAAGAATAGCGCTTGTCATATTGACACTTTTTATACTTGTCGTTGGTGGTTATTTTATATGGTGGAACCTGCCATTGTCAATAAACAGAAGTTCAGATATAAAACTTGGAGAGCAGATAATACAGAACATTGAAAGTTATCAAAAACGAAATGGTTTGCCAGACAATAACGATTGGGAAACATTGAGAAAATTTGGCTTTCGAGAAAAAATTAGTTCCTTACAACCTGAATACAGAAAATTAAATGAAACCGAATTTGAATTAGTCTATGACGAAGGATTTGATGGACCGTATCTGATGTGGAACTCAGCAGAAAGAAATTGGAAGATAGGGTATCCGAAATTCGACAAACCGACAGAAACAAGACGGCATTTCGTGCAATGACAAAAAGGTTAATCTCCAAAACGATAGTCTGGATTTTGAAACTAAAATAGAGAAAGGGCCTCCGCCAATTAAACGATCAGTTACTTTTACACCCTAGACCAAAGAACCTTGAAAAAGATACTATTTATACTTGGAATATTAGGACTGACACTTTGTGGAGGGCTTTACGGTTACAGCTACTTTTTCAAATCAAATGACAGGCTTGAAATCTCAAGAAAAGAAGTAGAAAAACTTACAGAGCAAGGCCAAATACAAAATGGTGATCTCATTTTTCAAACCTCACTCTCTGAACAGAGCAAAGCCATTCAACTTGCGACGAACTCTAAATACTCTCATTGCGGAATTGTATTCAGCGAAAACAATGAGTTCTATGTGTTAGAAGCTATTCAACCGGTTAAGAAAACTGCGCTTGATAAATGGATTGCTCGAGGTAAAGACGGACATTATGTAATTAAACGATTGAAAAATGCCGATGAAGTTTTGACAGCCGAAGTACTGCAAAAAATGAAAAGAGAAGGAGAGAAATTCCAAGGCAAAAAATATGATTTGACATTCGAATGGTCCGACGAAAAAATGTATTGTTCTGAATTGATTTGGAAAATATACCAACGCGCAGCAGGAATTGAAATTGGAAAACTTCAGCGCCTTGAAGAGTTTGACTTGACAAACAATGTGGTTCGAAAAAAGCTGAACGAACGGTACGGAGAAAAGATTCCACTGAATGAGATTGTCATTTCCCCTGCTGCTATTTTTGAAAGCGAACTTTTGATAACGGTTAAATCGAATTGATGACTGAACATCTCTCAAAAGCTATACTCAAAGAAAATAAACGATAAGCGAATGAATAATAGACCCATGAAACAGACATTGATCGTGTTATTAATTTTCATTTCCAGTTTGTCTTTCGGACAAACTCGAAAAGATCTTTTATACTCGAAAATTTATTTAGACGGAACATACTTGGATAATAAAAATGAAATTACACGATTTCAACTAAGATCGGATTTTTCAGACACCGTTATCGATAACCTAAAATATCGCAAATTCCAAACATCATACTTTACAGACTATTATGGAAATCATACAACAAGCACTTTCTATGAATCCTTTGAAAAAGGTAATTATTGCTTATTAGATCATAACGAGGTCGTTATTCATAAAATTAACTATCAAGAGATAAACGAACAGAAAGGAATAATTTTCGGAAGAGAAGCGCAAATTTCTCTAGAATTCATAAATAAATCTAAGAATTTCCCTTTGGATAGTTTAGTTCTTACAGATAAAACACCAAGGAGATATTATCTGAAAGATGATTCAGAAATATATCTTGTAATTATTCCTGAATTGCTTTCACTCGTTGTATCAAGCAATGGAGAATTTTACACCAAACAACTGTTTGATAAGAAATACAATGATATAACCACAGGATTGCGCAATAATTACACGGCTTCAACAAAATTTGACATAAATAAAAATGATGAAATCCAATTACTTTATCTAAGAAAATGGATGAACGATACAACAAATCTGGAGGAGCACACGGATAAACAATTTAAAAATTTAAAGTATCAAGGTGACACCCTTGTCAATGAATTTAAAAATCTAAAATTCGAAATTGAGGGTTATAGTTATTTGAACGGTTCTTATGACAGACCGGAAGAGCTTTTGGTTCCAATCTCTGATAGCGGATACTTCATTGGAAATCTATTCATCCCTTTCAAAGAGTTTAGAACAGAACTCAAAATTATTGAAACAGAAAATGGTAATGACTTCTTAATTCAAGGTATAGTCTGCGATACAATTAACGGGAACACTTATCAAAAAATCATTCAAATAAACAGTTGGCCATATACAATGAACATTTTGCCATTTTTCCCCTTTCCTTTTGTTGAAGTTGGGAATGTATCTGGCGACATAACTTATAAAAAAATCAAAGGAGTTGAAAATGGTAGTAAACGTGAAAGAACTTATATAATAGACAGAAATAATATTAGAGACATAATAAACAAAAAGAAAAACCAGGTAGAGGTAGTTATTTACTTTATGGAAGAGGCGAAAGTTGAAATCGAAATTAAAGAATATATAACCAATAAAACTATAGCATCAGAAAGAGCAAAATCAAAAAAAGGAATAAATACGTTTGTTGTTCGATCTCGTAATTATGAGAAGAATAAAGAATATAGCGTTGAAATAAACTACAAATGCAATCAGAGTTCTGGCGGTTTTTCAAATAGCGTAAAGATAAAATATTAATAGCGCACGTATTTACAACTCCGTTCCAACAACGACGTTCCACCGAATAAACAGCATATAACTAGCACATAAAAATTGGTGTTTTTGATAATTCAACTTTGTAGGTTTACAAATAAAAATGCCTACAATATTTGAGTATTTCGGAATACGTCTTGTGTTCTTTTCTAATGAACATTTTCCAATTCACATTCATGCTTTTTACAATGAGGAATTTGGGATGAGAATTGAGTTCAAGATTGAAAATAGTATTATTACTGAAGTCACCTATCGAACGCAAAAAGGTTACAAAACTTTCCCTCCAAAACAGCGAAGAGATCTGACAAAATTAATTTCAGCTCATCAGTATGAGATTGTAAATGATTGGATTAATTTTGTTGTACTCAACAATCGGGTTGAACGGAAAATTATCACTCAACGCATTAAGTAATGAAACTAACTTCAGCGACATACCTCAATGACTATTCGGTTGAGTTGTTTTTTTCTGACGGAGAGAGAAGAACCGTGGACTTCGAATCTTTTTTATCTACCGGTAAACTTCCCCTTAACTGTAACGTTTTAAATTAGAGTACCTGGGTTATTTGTTGTTGCTAAGTTAGTTATCTATTTGAAAGGTTGGAAAATCAGAATCAATTAAATGTGGTTTTGCATGTTTAAAAAGGAAGTTTCT
>CANIBZ010000057.1 GCA_947466425.1 Flavobacteriales bacterium | reverse complement strand
TGACCAACCGCGTACTCCCCTTTCCCACAGCCCAATTCAACCACTAAAGGATTGTTGTTTTTGTAGAATTCTTCGCGCCACTGTCCTTTCATGAAGGTTGCATTCTCGCGAATAATTGGCATTAAGTTCGGCTCGAAGACATGCGGAAACGTCTTATTTTCGGCCCAGCGTTTTAATTTATCCTTCGCCATATCAATTCGATAGAAATACGGTTCGCCACGCTTCTGGAAGGACTTGCGTGGCTTTGTTTTTATGATTGAAACAAACCAAAACAGATTTACCTGTTGCACACAAGCGCTCTCCCACAACAACGCGATAACACACTGTGAAACTCTTCGATCCGACATGCTCAACCCACAACCGAATGCTCATTCGGTCGTTCAAGAAAACAGGAAAGACATAGTCTATTTCATTTCGAGCCACAATAACTCCGTCTTCATTCCAATCCCAAATTCGTGCTACACGTTCTTTGAAATAGGCCATTCGCGCTTGCTCGAAATAACTGAAGTACACAGCATTGTTTACATGCCCCATGGCATCTATATCTGCAAAGCGAATCTCTACTGTGGTCTCAAAAATCTCTTTCCCTTCGGGCTCGTCCATAAACTTAATTTAGAGCACAAAGATAATTCCGAGCGGGACTTCTATTTAGAAAAAACTTGATAACCGTATGGCGCCAAAGCTCTTTGATTTCTCGAGTAAAGCGAAAATGTTTCACTGTTGAAAATGCTTCTGAAATCACCGTCAGGAACCTCATCTGTAAAGTTGAATGCCTGCGGCTTATCTGAGAAGTTTAAAAGAACTACTACTTGACGATCGCCGTTGCTGCGCACATAGGCATACAACACATCGTCGTTCGATGATTTTATTTTCTTGAAACTTCCACCAAACTCTCCGTTCCATAGCGCTGGATTCTCGTGGTGCACAGCCAATAACCTCTTATAGAAATCACTGTTTACATAGTTATTGAAATACGCGGTGTCTTTATCGAAGAACCTCAACCGTTTCGCGTTTCCCTTCGCATCAACCTCTCCACCTTCTTGCGAAGTATAAACCAACGGCATTCCTTGAAGAGTGAACGACAAGACATCGAATAGCTTACGTTTAGCGCCATAACGCTCACCACCGGTTCCATTCCACGTATTCTCATCGTGGTTCGTTGTGAAACCCATGCGGTAGGCGCTCTTTTGAAAAGCGGTATCCGATTTCGCCATGTATTCATCAATCGCATAAAGCGATTTCTCACCTTTGGCTACTGCATTCATGGTCCCCATCAGTTCCCAGCTGTAAGACATATCAAAGGCCTTCAGGTGGTGATCCTTTTGCTCTGCTTCTGCCAACATAAAAACAGGTTTAATAGCATCCAATGCCGCGCGCGCATCGTTCCAAAATTCTGTCGGAACATTCATTGCAACGTCACAACGATATCCATCTATGCCGCAATCTCTTACCCAATATTCCATTGCGCGAATCATTTCCTTGCGTAGTTCAGGATTGTCGTAATTCAAATCTGCTACATCTGACCAATCAGGAACAGGTGGGACAATGTTTCCGTTCGCATCATGCGTATACCAATCGGGATGTTGAAGCACCCAAGGATGATCCCAAGCCGTATGATTCGCAACCCAGTCGAGGATTACGTACATGCCTAATTCATGCGCTTTGTTTACCAATCGCTTAAAGTCTGCAGTGGTTCCAAATTCCGGATTAACACCGGTATAGTTCTTCACGCTATAATAACTTCCCAGACTTCCCTTTCTATTCAATTCTCCAATCGGATTTATCGGCATGAGCCACAGAATATCCACTCCCAAAGAATCAATACGCGGAAGATCTTTTTCCAATGCAGAAAAGGTACCCGCAGCAGTATGCTGACGAACGTTTACTTCATAAATCGTTGCGTTTTTGGACCAACTCGGGTGACGAACCACTTTAGTTTCAGAGTATCCAATTTGCTTAGCCTCTGAAGTGTAATCTTGCTTTTTAGCCACACCGCAACTTGCACAAGCAATTGCCAATAAAACGAATAAATTATTTTTCATGTTGAAAGAAATACTTAGTGTCAAATATACACGAAGACCCAATTACTTAGCGAAGAATTTTCCACAAGCGAATAGAACCATCGTCGCTGGCGGAAAGCAGAAGTCCGTTTTTAAGAAAATGCAACGCATTTACACTCCTCGCATGAGCGCCTCCACAAAGAAAATCCAATGACTCCGCATCCCATACCTTAATTTCTTTATCTCGGCTACCCGTAACAAATACGTGCCTTTTCGGATGGAAAGCAATGGCATAAACATTTGCCTTGTGCGCGGTGAAATTTATCACAGGCGAATAATTCTTCTTGGTGTTCCAAAGGTGCACTTCCCCGTCTCTTCCTCCTGTAAGCAAAACACTCTTTTTCGGATGAAACGCACACGAGGCCACTCCTATCTCATTCACTTTCTTTTTCTCAATTGAATTGAAAAACACCGGATCAACAATTTCCATTTCACCGTTTGAAAACGGAAAAGCTAAAGCCGGTTCGTGCATATTAATTGCAAATCGACGAATCTTAGAATCAGAAAGTGGAATTGTTCGGGAATAGCTAGCGTCTTGTCGGTTCCATTCAATGACATTCCCGTCGGCTCCTACGCTTACTACTTTATCTTCCACAATCTTAATGTCGAAAACACCACCAGGGTGAACGTTGTAGTTTTTAATTTCTTTCTTCTGCGCTATATCAACTACGCTCAGCGTATTTTGCTGACATCCTATCCATAAAAATTTGGAAGTTTCATCATAAAGCAAAGAGAAAACAGCACCATTTGTTTTAACCTGAATCTCAGAAGACACTCCGTATTCCGTATTCCATTCAGAAACCAATCCGTTTGCTGAAGCCGTAAAAAAAGAATCGGCATGCGTTCCGTCTGCAATTGCATACAGCGGTGCTTTCATGTCACCAAACGAATCGAGCAGTTCCAACTTCATCTTGCTAATGTAAAATAAAAAAGGGACCGAAGTCCCTTTTTAAAGTAAGTCAAAAGCGTATTGAATCAATATCCTTGACGAAATCCACCTTCTCTACGGTTAGTAGATGTACGTGGACGGTCTTCAGCTTCTTTAACGTTGATCTTGCGACCTTTCATTTCAGCTTGGTCCAATGCATCAATTGCATTGCGTGCTTCAGCGTCATCTGACATTTCAACAAAACCAAAACCGCGTGAACGACCGGTATCACGGTCAGTAATCACTTTAGCAGAAGCTACTTCACCATATTGTGTGAAGATTGCTTGGAGCTCATCGCTCGTTAGACTGTAGTTCAGTCCAGAAACAAAAATGTTCATAAAAAAAATAAAAAATTAATTAATGCTTACTCCTCATTTAAACTGTAATTCCGAAGAACTTCAAGAAGAAATAAATCGGTAAGCTTCAACAAAGATAGACGCATTTTTGAGAATTGCAAGAAAAATCTCACATTTATTCATGAAGTATTAATCCGTGAAATTTATCTCCACTTCATGCCCCGCATGAGAGCGAATGTTCAAAACTTCCTGATTTTCGAAAATCAAGTACTGCCCTACTATTCCTTTCAACTTCCCTTCATAGACATTTCCCGGAGCGAGCTTCCAAGTCTTGGGATTAACCGGACGATCCTCGCAAGGAAATTGTATGTTCCAAACTTTGTCTTCGTCATCTATAAAATCTTGGAATGCATCGGGAATTTCATAAAGTAGATTTTCTTTCGCCGCAAGCAAATCCTCACCTTCTGCGAACATAGGTTGAAGCATTCCCTTCCAATTCGATTTATCAGCAACATGCTCTTTCAACAACACTTCAAACTCTCCGGCCAATTGTCTGTATGGAACTCTCGCGAAAACCAATCCTTGCCTAGCGCCTTGATCAATCCACCTTGAAAATAAGTTTCGTTCTGATGTAACTCCGACTTTCACTCCTGACGTAAAAGAAAGATAGACAACATGTGGAATGAGATGATTGTTGCGCTCCCACTCCATGTCTCCGCGCAGGGCAATGCCCTCATGGGCCTTGCATAACTCAGGATGAATAATACAAGGCGATGCATTTGAAGAATCTTGAAATCCATTCCAGCACAATCCTTCACCAAAAGTCTTATTTAATTTTTCGCCATGAAGAACACACCGGATATCTCCTGTTGGAGCCAGGCGCATCTGCTTTCCGATCAACTCATTCAATTTTATTTCTCCCTGCAAATTCAAATTATCATAAATTGGCAAAACGTATTGCGCTTCTCCATTCTCGGACAAGGTGGTCCGCATTTTTCTCAAATGTGTTTTCATAATTTGGAAACAAAGAAAAAGAATACTATATTCGTTTCAACAAATTCTTTAATTATGAAGAAACAATTACTCTCTCTTTTTGCATTTGGAGCAATCTTATCTGCTTCTGCACAAACGATTTTGTTCGAGGACAACTTCGACGCTTATACTGCCGGGACAGGAGTTGTAGCTCAAAATTCAGCTTGGAGTTATTGGTCTGCAGCAACAAATTCAGACGCTTTAGTATCTAGCACTGTAGCATCTAGCGGATTGAATAGTGTTAACATCAGCGGAACTACCAACGACTTAGTTCTCCCTATTGGCCCTTTCACAACAGGTAAATATGACATTAAATTTAAAATGCTTATTCCTACCGGGAGCACTGGTGCTTATTTCAACGCTATGCATATTTGGACAAACTCCGCTGCTACCTACCAATGGGCGGGAGATGTTTTCTTTGATGCTACAGGATTAGCTACCTGGACCACAGGTTTTGTTTCTGGCGGTGCAGCTGCACCGATGGGATTAGACACTTGGTTTGATGTTCAAATTACCGCGGATTTGGATAATGACTTGGGTCGTATATATTTCAACGGTGTTGTTGCAAACGAATGGCAATGGAGCTTAAACAACGCCAATGGCAATGCTGGAACAAACGCAATTGCAGGTGTCGATTTCTTCGGAACAGATGCTTCTAACACTGCAGGAAATTACTTCATAGATGATGTCCAAGTGATTGAATCGACGGGGGTTTCTGTTAAGCCAATCGCAGCTGAGAAAATATCTAAAGTTTCAATTTACCCAAATCCAACAACTTCAAATTTCAGCATTGAGATTCCTGAGAATTTCGTTGGTGGAGAATTTACAATAATTGATCTAACGGGAAAAGTGGTGATGAAGGACCGCATCACTCAAAGCGCTATCAAGCGTGTTGATGTATCCAATCTGAACGACGGAATCTATTTGATTCGCATGAACAATGGGTCGGTTCATTTCACAGACCGCCTCGTTAAGAAATAAGAAATATTTTCAATCTTGAAAGGAGCCGATAATCGGCTCCTTTTTTATTTTTGGACCAATAGTTGAAAAAGCTTTTTTTTCAGTCTGAATCTTTCCGAAAGAATTCAATTGTAAAAAGCAACGAATACCTAACTTTGAACGTCTATAAGAGAGTTATGAAACATATGAAAGCGAAAATCTTATTCATCCTGCTTATTTCAATAAGCTTATTTGCAACCGCCCAGACCAAAAAAGCAAAGCTGCCCTACTCTATCAAAGGAAGAATTGAAGGTCTTCAAAATGTAGATATTTATCTCGCAAATTATTACGGAAACAAATTATACTACAACGACACGTGTCATGTAGATGAAAGAGGGTATTACGAGTTTTCCGGAAAACCATTCAATGAATGCGGAAAATACGCGTTGGTTATGCCAGGGCCTCGTTACTTCGATTTCATTGCTGCTGACGAGCAAATCATCATCAACTGCTCTGCTGACGCTGATTTGAGTAAAATTGACGTAGTGCAATCCAAAGAAAACAAACTCTTCTTTGAATACATTCGATACATCAACGGCAAACGCAATGTGCGCATGCCTATGGACAACTGCATTAATGATTCATTAAAATCAGAAGAGGATAAAAAACCTTGCTTTGAAGAGTTAACACAGTTGAATAACCAAGTTATCAATTATCAAAAAGAACTCATTAGAAACAACAGCAGTTCCCTTTTCGCAAAATATTTGCGCATGGGCATGGAAGAAGACATTCCAACTGCTCCTGAGAACATTGCTGATGATAAAAAGCAACAATGGCAATACTACTGGTACCGCCATCACTATTGGGATCGTTGCGACTTGAAAGATCCGCGCATGGTTCGCGACGGAGCATTCCACAAACTTGTTGAAGACTACATCACGAAAACCCTTCCTCAAATTCCCGATACCGTTTGCGCTGAAGTTCAAAAAATAATCAGCGCCACAGCCGGTAACGAAGAGTCATTCAAATACATTACACATTTCGCGACATACACTGGAGAGACTTCGAAGATTATGTGCATGGACGAACTGTTTGTGTTCATGATCGACAACTATTACTCAAAAGGAATGTGCAATTGGGTAAAGGAAGATAAGTTGAAGGAGATGAAAGAAGCTGCGGACAAGAAACGTGATTGTCGCTGTGGTGAAAAAGCTCAAGACATTATTCTTCCCGACACCTCTGAAAAGAATTGGGTTTCTATGTACAAATCGCGTGGCGAGTATACACTTATGGTTGTGTGGGAAAGCTCATGCGGACATTGTAAAAAGGAAATTCCTCTTCTACTCGACTTGTACCACAAATACAAAGACAGAGGATTTGTTGTTTACGCAATTGGAAACGACTTCGAAAATAACAAATGGGTCGAGTTTATTAATGAGCACCACCTTGATTGGATCAACGTTAGCGACACACCTGAAATCATGAAACAGGAGAAAGCGCAAGAATTAATATTCAGTGGAGTTACAACTTTGAAGAGCCTGAACTATCGAACCACATGGGATGTCACTAGCACTCCAAAAGTTTTCTTAATGGATAAAGACATGAAGATTGTTGCGAAATCTCTTGGTGCGGAACAATTAGATGAACTTCTAGAAAATCTATACAAAGGAGAAAAAGTAGAAACGAATAAGTTTCAAGAAACGGAATATGAAGATATAAACGCTCCTCATAAATAGCACGTTGAGCCACTTCGATTATTTGCGCACAGGCATGCTTCGGAATGAAGTAGATGTTTATGTGGAAATGTGGAATGAGAAGCCTGATGAAATAAATCAATTTATTTCTAAATTCAACGAATTAACGCAAACGCAGCAGCGCAAAGGTGTTTGGATTCTCGATCATCTTTCGCAAAGGAATTCTGCGGCGGTTCAGCCTTATCGAGATTATTTATATGACTTGGTTACACACTCAAAAGACTCTTCTGTTCGCAGAGAGTCTTTTGGCATTTTATACAACCTTGAACTTACGGAAGAGCAAGATGGAAGAATGCTCGAAAGAGCTTTCTGCACGCTGAGTTCGTTCGATGCAGAGACAGCGGAGCGGCACCAAGCGTTGCAATGGGTTTTGCGCGCAGCAAAAGACTACCCTGAATTGTATGATGAAATTATTGCTGGAATTGAACGCGTGAAAGACATTGGAACGCCTGCCTGGAAAAGGTACAGTGCCAAATTAATTCTTCAACTTGAAATTAAAAAGTCGAAAGCCCTCAGTTCGAAAGCAAAGAAATAATCTCTGCGGAAACATCTTCATTCTGAACATCGAATTGACGCACTTGCGGCTTGTTTCGATACCACGTCATTTGTCGCTTCGCGTAATTTCGAGTGTTCTTTTTAATCTCAGTAATTGCCTCTTCTTTGGAACAAGTTCCTTCAAAATGCCTAAAAATCTCTTTGTAACCAACAGTGTTTAAGGCCTGAAGATGTTGCAATGATTTAAGCTCTTGAACTTCTTCAAACAGCCCCTCTTCCACCATTTTATCTACCCGAACGTTTATTCGGTTGTAAACCCATTCACGTTCTCCTGAAATGAACACATGAACAATCTCAGCATCAATTGCATCGCTGGACTGCGTGCGTAATTCTGAGAATGGTTTTCCCGTAAGTTGAATAACCTCCAAAGCACGAATAACGCGATGTGCATTTTCTAAATCAGCTTGTGCCGCGAACAAAGGATCTTTCAATTGAAGTTCTTTCACAAGCACTTCAAGCCCTTCTAACTTGCATCTTTCATTCAATGAAGTTCGAACGACTTTATCTCCTGGTAATTCATCGAGTCCATAAAGCAAAGCGTCCATGTAGAGCATGCTTCCACCAACAACAACCACAACTTCATTCGCTTGAAACAGCTCTTGAATTTTCGCTCTAGCATCGCGTGAAAACATACCCGCGGTGTATTCTTCTTCAATAGATAAAAAAGAAATGAAATGATGCCGTGCAGCGCTTAACTCTTCCATTGAAGGACGGGCAACGCCTATGGACATTTCTTTGTAAAATTGACGAGAATCGCAGGAAATAATTTCAGTTTGAAAATGATTCGCTAATGAAATGGCCAAAGCTGTTTTACCCACACCCGTAGGCCCTGAAATAGCGATAACTGTTTTCATTGACTCTTAAATCAATCCTCTTCCAACCTTTTTAATTTTTCCCTCTTCTACCATTTTAGGCATGAGAGTATCTAAAACTCCATTGATGAAAGTTGCGGACTTTGGCGTACTATAGAATTTAGCCAATTCAATGTATTCATTCATGGTTACTTTGGTAGGAATGCTTTCAAAATAAATAGCTTCAGCAATAGCCATTTTCAACAAAACCAAGTCCATGATTGCTATGCGATCGGTTTCCCAATTCGGTGTAACTAGTGCAACTCTTTCCTTCGTGTCAGCACCCGTTGAAAGCGTTTTACGGAACAATTGACGACAAAACTCTTCCTCTTCATCTCCTTCCTTCCACAACGGTAAAAATTCAATATCGGTATCCGATTCTTTAATGGCCTTCAACGAACGTAAAACCATACTTGCAGTTAGGTCTATATCGTCGTTCCAGAATATTCCTTGCTCTTCAAGGTAGTCATGCATTAATTCAAAATTCACTAAATGACGCTTGAATAACTTAACTACAATTTCTTTATCGTGCTCGAATCCTCTTACTTCACTAGACAAGTATTCTTGGTATTCTGCGCACTCCTGAATATCCTTGAACATTTGCTTGAGTAAGTCACGATTTTCTGTCCACTTCAAGTGGTTCTCCTTCGTAGCTTTTTCCAATGACTTACTGTGCGATAAAATGCGAAGTACCGAATTAGCGGCGAACTTCGTATTCGGATGAAGGTCTTCGTGACTTGGAAGTTTCTTATTCATTCCCGCTTCAATTTTTTCAATTGAAAGAGAATGCATTTCCACCATTAATTGAATGAAGGCCACATACAAATCGCGAAAGCGATTAACGCTTTCAAACAACATCTTTTCGTAGCTGGCAGCGTTAGGCTCATCGTCATTGTAATAAGCGAAAAGTACTTGTAGAACTTTTATTCGTATGTGTCTTCTGTTTAGCATAATTCTTTCCCCTCTGATCAATATCTCGTTTTAATATTCGCAATCGACTGAATGCGTTGCTCTGCCATCTGGTTTGCAGCCAAATATGTCGGAATCCCTTTTTCTTTTGATGCTGAATAAATTCTGCGTGTCGTATCATAAATCAGCTCGGCTTGTGCCAAAGAAGCCTGACGATTGTACCCTACAATTTCCCAGTAGCAATTGATGATTCCACCAGCGTTTACTAGGTAATCAGGGGCGTACAAAATTCCTTTATCCAAAACACGTTGGCCATCTTCCGCTTCAACAGCTAACTGATTGTTCGCTGCTCCGCAGATAAT
>CANIBZ010000056.1 GCA_947466425.1 Flavobacteriales bacterium | reverse complement strand
TGCCTTGACCGGGAATGAATTTATCTTTCATGAATTCACCAACGAGTGTTCCCGCATTCGCATTGGGAAGCAAAGCGCGCCAAATTTCTTTGAATGTATGTTGAAGGGTATCGAGAAAAACCAATCCCTTTTCATTTTTAACAAGCGCAACATCTTCGCGAATAAACGCATTCACCGTGGCGCGTTCTTTTGCATTCAGCGGAACAATTTTCATGTTCGGTTTGAAACGTATTTTTTCAAGGTGTCCCTCGGGCTTTTTCAAGATCGTACAAAAGAATCCTTCTCCTGGCGTGTTGTGCGGAAGCATTCGGTATCCCTCGCCAGCAGAGCATTTCACGACATCAACGTTCCACTCGTTCTTCATTTCAACCGGAATATTTTCAAGTTGAAACTCATCTGTTAAGTACGAAATGATTTCTTCATTTTCTTCTGGAGCGAAGGTGCAGGTGGAATACAATAAGTATCCGCCTGGTTTTAATAACCGAACAGCTTCATAAAGTATTTCATGCTGACGCACCGCGCAGGCGTGAGCGAAAGATTCTTTCCATTCACCGCGATAGTCAACTTGCTTGCGAAATAATCCTTCTCCGCTGCACGGCGCATCTACTGCCACCACATCGAAGCAATGGGTGAATGGAATTTTATTCGGATACATGCCCAACGTGAAGACATTCGGAATGCCCCATTTATCAAGGTTTTCGCGAAGAATGCTCAAACGCTGAGGCATCACTTCATTCGCAACCAAGACACCGTTTTCGCCGAGTAGGGTAGAGTAAATTAAACTCTTTCCTCCAGGTGCTGCGCAGAGATCAAGCACGGCTGGATTTTCAATTTCTTGAATGGCTTGTTCAAACAAATGTCCAATGAGCATGGAATTCGCTTCTTGCGAATAATACGCCCCAGCATGGTAGTGCGGATCGAATGTAAATTTTGGTCGCTCTTCCAACAACAAGCCAAGCGCATTCCATGAAACAGGATTGCCTTGAATAGCAGTGTTCTTAAACTTCGTTCGATGTGTTAAAACCGACGTCTGAATCTCACGCTCGTAGGCCGGAATCATCAATTCCCATTGATCAGGGAATTGCGTTTTTAGTCGGTTGACAAAGGCCTCGGGTAACGTCATTCCTCTACTTCGTATTCTTGTTTTTCACGGAGCCACTTCGGTGTCTTCTTCTCTTTTTCCGCTTTCGCCTCAGGCGATACATTGTCTTTTATATACGGAGCAATACGTTCTTGAATAGGAGCTTTAGGAACCGAAGGTTCATTCGGTTTGTCATTTCGAAGCCCTGGAAATAAAGGCTCTCGTGGAGTGTCGCGATCTTTTCGCAAGCCGAAGGCGTTGTTAAAAATTCGATTTAATTTTTCTTTTTGAACCAATTTAGCACTCACTCGATCGCTGCGCAAAGCATCTTTATCTAAACCGAATTCGAGATTATCTATGGGGCCGCGCATGTACAAATAAATTTGTCTTCCGCTCTTGTCTCCTTCAGTGCTAGAGGCATTCAGCAACATCTCCTTCAAATCGAAGCCCAGCCTATAATCCAATACATTGTCGAAGCTGTGCGTGCCCTCCATGGTAATAGACATCGCGCTCGACTCAATGTCCATCAATGGGAATGTGATGTTGGAATTTTCAATGTGAATGGAATTTTGCAACGTCGAGAATTTAATGTGTCGAAGCTTTTCCGCGAAGTCATCTTCTTTCACAAATGGCGCTATCCATTTGTTTCCTTTGATGTACGTAATCATATACTGAAACGAAGAAACATCATTCAGTTCGCCGTTTTCAATATTCACTTGCAAGTCAGATTTTATGGTGTTCGGAAGAACAGATAAATCTGCGCCGAGTGTAGTTTGGAAATCAACCAGCACCGTTGCGTTTCCTTTGATGTTGTTCTGCGTGAGATACGACTGCCCGAAATTGTCGAACAATCCGAAGGCCTGCTGAATGTCTATGTTGTTCAATGATCCTTGGCACGTTAATGCGAACTGCCCATCGTTCGATGGTGATAAACCGAAATTCGCAGCTACTTCGCCATTGGCCATGCTCAGTTGAAGGGGAAAAATCTGTAAAATGCCATTTGCGTAATCCAATGTTCCTTTGATGTTGGATGCATTGAACGATTTGAATAAAAACTGGTCTATCTGCGCTGTTAAATGAAGTAGAATGGAAGAAGGAAGAGCAAGTTTCATGTCGCTTTCAGTGTTTCCAGCTGCTGTTAAGAGTTTTTCAAGATCGAGCTTGTTCGAATACAAATTCGCCTGAATGGTTAATGCGGAATTGTCTGAAGTGAAGTAGGGAATTACAGAATAAAAATCCCCTGAAAAACTACAATTGTTATCGTTTAGGTTGAAGTTCAACTGCTCAACCCGCGCGTCGGATCCGTTCAATAAGAATATGCCGTTAATGTTTTTAAACAAGCCATTGGATGCTGCCCATTGAAAGCTCCCTTCTGTAACCTGGGCCTTTCCATTCAAATGCAATTGTGACCAGTCGAAGGTGCTGTCGGCTTCTTGAAATGCAATCTTTCCGCGAATGAATGATTGTGCTGAAATTTGTCCGTCACAAACAGCCAACGAATCCCAACCGAAAAATCCTTTTACTTCGTTCAAATTCGTTTCAGCACTCACCGACAAGTTCAAGACAGGATCGTTTAAGTCACGAATACTTCCGTTACAACTTAAAGTTCCCATTCCGAGTTGCGATTGGAAATTTGAAATGGTCACGCTGTCCATTCCTCCTTTCGAAATATAATTTGCATTCAGGTCTATAGCATGCAATTCAACACCCGAATTTATTTCAACCAACTCGCCGCCTTTCACAGAGAATTTAGATGCAATGGAAAGGTTTTCGAACGGGCCGCTCATATCGAAATTGAAATGCGCATTTCCAGACGGAGCATAGGGCCGAAGTTGAACTTGCATGGCGTTCGGAAGCAACAAGATTCCTTCTTTCAACTCAAGTTCGGTTTCGGCAATGTGCAAATCAATGCTCGGATGTTCGCCGTAATCCAAGCTCCCCGTGACATTTAACGGCACTTCTTCTAGCAGCAATTCCGCAGTCTCAATCACAAAGGTGTTGTTATCAAGATTCACTTGCATTTTAGAATCAAGTCCAATATTTCGCTGGCGAAGCATTTCAGTTTCCCCTGCATAAAAGACGTTCATGTGCGCCGCCGTTTCTATGTCGAGAAGAAATTGTTTTTCATTGAAATTGCCGGAGGCCTTCAATTCCTTGAACTTGACATCTACAAATGTTTTTCCTTGTTCGTCTTCATACAGATAGGAAATGTTTTCCCCAACAATCTCCTCAAGATGTATTTTGAATTTTTCATTTGGGGTGGAAGAGGTGTCGGGCTTCCATACGTCCCAGTTCATCTGGCCTTTGCTGTTTACACGCATGTTTAACGAACCTTCTTTCGCTTCAATCTCATCAATGTTGTAATTCCCGTTAAACAGATCAATAATGTCGAAAGACAAGTACAATTCTTTCGCAAATAAAAGCGTATCGTGTACTTCGGAATTTTCTTCCACATAAACCTCTTTGAATCGAATAGATACGGAAGGAAAATTATTCCAGAGTGTTAAGTCAGCTTCGCGAATGCTCGACTTTGTTTTTAAATTTTGTTGAACAGTTTGAAGGGCGTAGGTTACAATTTCATCTTCGTAAACGGTAACTGCAAGAACTATTGCGGAAAATAATAGCGTGACCAAGGCGAAGAGGCCAATAAAAATTCGCTTCAGCCACTTTCTGCCTGCTGAAACTGGTTTTTTTTCCAGAAGAACCGGTCCCCCTTCTATCTCTTTTACTTCTTCCATTCTTAATTTAAAAGTACACGGTGTATGAACTACTTTTGGAAGGGAGTTGTGAAGTAACTCACAACCGTTTGTTCGAACGATTTAATAACGATAACTATGAAGAATTTGTTGCTTGCGGGTGTATTTCTTTTCGCTGGCGCTTCTGTTTTTGCGCAGGAGTGGACTGTCCCTGAATTGCCATATGCCTATGAGGCCTTGGAACCCGCTATTGATGCAGAAACCATGCACATTCATCACGACAAGCACCACTTGGCGTATGTAACGAATTTGAATGCGGCCATGAAGGTGGAAGCCAATCAGAAATATGCGAAGCTGAACATTGAGCAGTTGTGCGCGGCCATTGACCCGAAAGACATGGCTGTTCGCAACAACGGAGGTGGACATTTCAATCACACGTTTTTCTGGAATTGTTTAGCGTCTCCAAGCACAGCTGGAGCGCCGAGCAAGGAATTGTCAGTCGCTATTCAGCGCGACTTTGGAAGTATGGAAAATTTAAAGAAACTCATGACCGACGAAGGAAAAGCTCGCTTTGGCAGCGGGTGGGTATGGTTGTGCAAAGACGCGAAAGGCGTTCTTTTCGTGACTTCAACTGCCAATCAAGACAATCCATTCATGTCAAAAGTAGTAGACAAACCAGGCACTCCAATCCTCGGAATAGATGTTTGGGAACACGCTTATTACTTGAAATATCAGAACAAGCGGGCAGATTATCTAACGGCCATTTTCACGGTTGTGAATTGGAATTTTGTGAGTGAAAGATTCGCGAATTAAAATTCGTTTCAAGATGCTGAGCAAGGTCGTTCCGAAGGTGCTTCGCAAGTGCATCACCTAGCCGGAGGCTCCGTGCATAGTACCTTTTGAAAAATCTTGCTTCGCATCTTGTGCAACATCTTTCATCAGAATCAAGTACTTTTGGACCATGATAGAAAACAAAGTTGCAAATAGTAAACTCATCACGCTAGATATAGCTGAAGAAGTAGAAGCGTTTGCAGGTGCGACGATTGATATTGCCCCGCAATTGTGGCAAGGAATAGCGTTGAAGGAAAAGGATTTTCGTGAATTTGTTTCAACTCTGAATACTGCTGAATATTCCAATAAAATTGTAGCCATATACTGTTCGGTAGACGCCATTATTCCCGTTTGGGCCTTTATGTTATTGGCTTTGAAACTTTCCGAAGTGAATGCCCAATGTCATTTTTCATCTCCAGAAAATCTAGACACACTCAGAGCGCTTTCATTTATTCAACAATTAGATCTTTCGAAATTTCAAGATAAAAATGTTGTTATCAAAGGCTGCACTTCGCTTCGTTTGACAGAAGAAGTCTACATTCAACTTTCTCAAAAACTGCAGCCGGTCTCCAACCGCATCATGTACGGTGAACCCTGCTCTACTGTTCCCCTCTTCAAACGCTAACCAAACCCCAATTAGCCGTAGGCTTCTTGCGAAGCATCTTTCAAAGAATCTTACGAAGTATCTTGTGCAACATCTTTCACTTCGTGAATCTTGTGCAACATCTTTCACTTCGTGAATCGTGTATATTTGTAAAGTGACCTACATAATCGGAGAAATAGGACAAAACCACAACGGTTCAGTTGAATTGGCGAAGGAGATCATCGATCTCGCAGCGCAACCCGTCGTTGAAGATTATTTTCAGCTTTCTCTGAAACCCATGAACGCCGTGAAGTTTACGAAGCGCGACCTGAACGAAGAGCTCAGTCAGTCGCAAATGAACGCGCCATACAATAGCGCCCATTCGTTCGGTGCTAACTACGGCGAACACCGCGCTTTCCTCGAGCTAAACGACGAACAACACGAAGAGTTGTTTCACTACGCGAAAGCAAAAGGACTCGATTTTGTGGAAACACTTTGCGCACGCGGATGTCTTTCTTTATTGAAACGATTTACGCCAGACTATCTGAAAGTGGCAAGTCGTGACCTCACGAACCTCCCGCTCTTGGCGGCTTTGGCAGAAACGAAGATTCCGATTATTCTTTCAACCGGAATGGCCGGGAAGGAAGAGCTCGATCACGCGTTAGACGTCATTTCAAATTACCATTCAAACATTAGCATTCTTCACTGCACCTCGGAATATCCTACGCAGCCGAAGAATGTGAATCTCAATACGATTCGTTTTTTACAGGCGAATTACCCCAATTACAACATTGGTTTCAGCGACCATACACTCGGCATTTTCACGCCAGTTGCTGCCGTTGCCATGGGTGCCACCATCATTGAAAAACACATTACGACAGATCGTAATTTGAAGGGTACCGACCAACGCGGATCCCTTGGCCCTGAAGGCATTCGTCGCATGGTGCGCGACATTCGAGAGCTCGAATTTTCTATGGGTGAAGTGGAAATGAAGATTGAAGATTCAGTGGCTGCAGCTCGCTTGAAACTAGAGCGCAGCATTGCCGCAGTTCATGAAATTCCTTCCGGAAAAATTATTGAAGAATCTGACTTGTGCATGCTTTCTCCAGGCGACGGTTTCAAATGGGCGCAACGAAATTTAGTGGTTGGAAAGCGTGTGAAATATACCATTCCAGCCAACGAGGTGATTTATCCAATGCATTTAGAAGATTAATTTCTGCGACATGAACACAGCGAAACAAGCAGTCATTTTTGTCGCAGGAGGCACCGGAACCCGCATGGGAAGGCCTCTTCCGAAACAATTCCTCACACTCAACAACACGCCCATTCTCATTCATACCCTTCGAAATTTCTTTTCATTCAATCGAAATTTCGAAATGATTGTGGTTATGCATCACGACTATATTTCATTTTGGAAAGACTTATGCCTTCAGTTTGAAGAGGTCCCTGAACACACTGTCGTTGCTGGCGGAGAGGAACGCTTTCACAGCGTGAAAAACGGCATTGAAGCCGTCTCTTCCGACGTTCAACACATTGCAATTCACGACGCAGTGCGTCCACTTGTTTCGCACGAAACACTCATGCGCTGCTTCAACGCCTTGAATGAACACAATGCTGTAGTACCCGCCATTCCCATCAACGATTCCATTCGCGAAGTACACGGTGTCCTCAATAAAAGCGTGGATCGTTCGTTGTACAAACGCATTCAAACTCCACAGTGCTTTGAATCAAGGATGTTGAAAGAGGCTTACAGCAAACCTTTCAGCCCGTTATTTACCGACGATGCTTCCGTAGTGGAGGCGAACGGTCATTCGGTTTTTTTGGTGGAAGGAAATTTGGAAAACATTAAAATAACATCGCCCATTGATCTAATCGTGGGCGAATCACTAACTGCAAAATAGATTATCATGAAGACACCTCGTGCAAAGAAAATTGAGAAGGAATTGGTGGAACACGGACACACCCGTGTAGACAACTACTACTGGATGCGCCTTTCCGACGAGCAGAAAAACGCTGCTACTCCAGATGAGCAAACTGCCGATGTCTTGGCTTATCTGAAAGAAGAGAACGACCACGTAGACGCGGGAATGAAGCATACCGAGGAATTGCAAAAGCATTTGTTCGAAGAGATGAAAGGCCGCATCAAAGAAGACGATTCTTCTGTTCCGGTGAAGCAAAACGGATATTGGTATTACACGCGTTTTGAAATTGGACAAGACTACGCCTTCAACTGCCGCAAGAAAGACAGCATGGAAACGGGAGAAGAAGAAATTCTCATCAACGGTCCAGAAATGGGGAAAGGAAAAGACTACTGGGCGCTAGGTGGATTAAGCATTTCAGAGAATAACCGTTTCATGGTTTACGGAATAGATGAAGTAAGTAGAAGAGTGTATACACTGCACGTTCGCGATCTTCAAACGGGAGAGATGTTCAACGAAGTCATTGAAGGAACTTCAGGTTCTGCAACATGGGCTTCAGACAACCTTCATTTTTTCTACACGAAGAAAGATGCACAAACCTTACGCGACAGCCAGATCTGGCGTCACGAGTTGGGAACAAATCCCGCTTTAGATGTTTTGGTTTACGATGAAAAAGACGAAGAGTTTTCGTGCTTCGTTTTCAAAACGAAAACAAAAAAATATTTAATGATTGGAAGTTCTCAGACCGTTTCAGACGAATACTGGGTGTTGGAATCTAACAATCCGAAAGGTGAATTTCGCCTGTTTCAAAAGCGCGAGCGCGACTTGGAATACAGCATCACGCAATACGAAGACAAGTTCTACGTCCTCACGAATTTAGAAGCGAAGAACTTCAGATTAATGTCGTGTCCTATTCATTCAACGGAAAAAGAAAGTTGGGAAGAAGTGATTCCGCATCGCGAAAACACGTTGTTAGAATCGGTTGAAATGTTCAAAGAATATTTGGTGTTGGAAGAGCGCACCGAAGGGTTGGCGCACATTCGTGTGACACGCTGGGACAAAGCCGAGGAGCACTACCTCGAGTTCCCAGATCCTACGTACAGCGCAGGAGTTGGAGCGAATCCGGAATTCGATACCGAGACGCTTCGCTTCGGATATTCATCTATGACCACACCCGGAAGTGTATTCGATTACAACATGAAATCGCGAACGCGCGAGTTGAAAAAACAACAGCCAGTGTTGGGTGAATTCAATGCCAGCGACTACAAGAGTGAACGCATTTTTGCAACTGCACAAGACGGCACACGCGTTCCCATTTCGTTGGTTTACAAAAACGATTTTGAGCGCAACGGATCTGCCCCTTGTCTGTTATACGCCTACGGAAGCTACGGACACAGCATAGACGCTGGATTCAGTAGCGCAAGACTTTCGTTGTTAAACAGAGGATTTGTTTTTGCCATTGCGCACATTCGCGGAGGAAGCGACATGGGCCGCAATTGGTACGATGATGGAAAGCTTTTGAAGAAGCGAAACACCTTCACCGACTTCATTGCTTGCGGAGAATTTTTGGTGAAGGACAACTACACAGCAAGCAAGCACTTGTTCGCTATGGGCGGCAGTGCTGGCGGATTGTTAATGGGTGCGGTAGCCAACATGGCGCCGTCGCTGTTCAACGGAATCATAAGCGCAGTGCCGTTTGTAGACGTGGTAACGACTATGTTAGACGAGAGTATTCCACTCACCACTTTTGAATTCGACGAATGGGGAAATCCGAAAGACAAAGAATATTACAATTACATGCTCAGCTATTCTCCCATTGATAATATTGAGGCGAAGGACTACCCGCACACGCTGGTAACAACAGGATATTGGGACAGCCAAGTGCAATATTGGGAGCCGGCGAAATACGTCGCGAAGTTGCGCGAGATGAAAACTGATTCGAATAGATTGTTTTTCAAGTGCACCATGGAAGCCGGACACGGCGGCAAGTCTGGGCGTTTTGAAGCATTGAAGGAAGTGGCCTTGGAGTATGCCTTTTTGTTAGACCTTGCACACAAATCATAAGCGAAGAACATGGCTGTATTGCAGAACAAACAACGTTGGAAAGTAATCTTATTGCTTTTGGCCGCAACCATTGCGGGAGTTACGTTGTGGTACACGAACAGCATTGCGCGCCGCATTCGCGATGAAGAAAAAGCGAAGGTAGAGTTGTGGCACAGCGCCATTCGCAAGAAGGAAGAATTGGTGAAGCTCACGCAGGTCTTGTTCGACAGTCTTCGTTCCGAAGAAACGCGTAAGGCAGAGTTCTTGGGTAGAGCATATAAGATAATAAGTCTTGGAGAAGGGGATTACGATTTTCCGCTAGATGTGCTCACTCAGAATAAAACCATTCCGTTGTTGATTTTCAACTATAAGAATGAATTACAGGATTCTCGTAACATTGATTCAGACCTTATCAAAGACGCTCTGAGCGTGGAAAAATTGCGTATTCAGTATGAACAAGAATACAAACCAATTGCTTTTCCTGAGGTCGATCGGGTGGTTTATTACAGCAACAGTTACATGTATAAAGAGTTGAAGCAAACCATCGACGATTTGGTTTCTTCATTTTTCAATGAAACGGTGATCAATACCGCCTCTGTTCCGGTAATTGTCACCGACAGTACGAAGATGAATGTTGTTCAGGTAGGAAAGATAGACACGCTGAAATGCAATGTGAATCAGGTCTTGGCAGAAATGAAGGAAGGGTATGAGCCCATTGAAATTAAAATCCCTGGGCGTTCTACGCAATATATTTTCTACGACGATTCTGCCACCATTCAGCAGTTGAAGTTGTTCCCTTATTTGCAGCTCTCCTTAATCGGAGTGTTTTTAGTTGTGGCTTATGTCATGTTTTCTACGTTCAGAAGATCAGAACAGAATTTGGTTTGGGTGGGTATGGCGAAAGAAACCGCGCATCAGTTGGGCACACCTCTTTCAGCCCTTATGGCTTGGCGCGATTTGTTCGAGCAGCAAGGAGTATCGAAGGCGCTCATCGATGAGTTCAACAAAGACATTGAGCGTCTTTCAACAATCACCGAGCGCTTCTCGAAAATCGGATCAGAAGCAGCCCTCACTCCAATCGGAGCGAAAGACTTGGTGGAAGAAATTCTCGATTACTTGCGCGTGCGTATTTCTTCTGAGGTAAACATTGAAGTGAAGTCAGATGGCAATCCGCAAGTGAATGTGAACGTCGCATTATTCAGTTGGGTCATCGAAAACCTAATCAAGAACAGCGTCGACGCCATGGACGCAAAAGGACAGTTAACCGTCTCCATACACGAAGCCAACGGCAAAGTGTACATAGACGTTAAAGACAGCGGCAAGGGCATCCCGAAACGCAAATGGAAAACCATTTTCGAACCGGGATTCACAACCAAGTTGCGAGGATGGGGTCTGGGCCTGTCCCTCGCCAAGCGCATTGTGAAGAATTATCATAAAGGCGGGATCTATGTGCTTTCGAGCACGGCTGGGGAAGGGACAGTTTT
>CANIBZ010000055.1 GCA_947466425.1 Flavobacteriales bacterium | reverse complement strand
TGTTCGCCAGTTTAACACGGCTTCACTCATTTCAAAATTGTAATTCGCACAGATCGCTTTTTTAAATTGTTGAAACAAAATCGGGTGGGGAATTCCAATTACCCATGAATCGTCTATGCCCATGGCACGAATGGCTTGCAGATCATCTTCGTGCAATTGGCCTTTTTCTTCCGCAAGGTTTTCCAGCAAATGAGCTTTGTGACTCGGGTTCGAGAGTTTGTCAATAACAGCCTGAAGATATTTCGGGAACCAAACGCTATAGCCTTCATATTGTGAAGCGAAATAGGCCAAGGCCTTCTCCATGTTTGAAAATTCCCCTTGAGAAAGCTTTTGTAAATAAGAATGATGAACAGCTTCGTGCTGCAATGCTATGTCTTCCATACTTTTGTTTGAGCGCTCAATATAATTGCACATTCATTAAACATTCTAATTCTTATTTTGTTAAATCACTATGAAAACAATTTATATCGTCGGATTACTAGTCTTAGCCCTTTCTTCTGCAGCGGCATTGTCAATGCGAGGCAGATGGCAAAAACCTTCAAAACCAATAGGAACAAATAAAATGAGCTTTTACGATTTAACCATTAATGCCATAGATGGCAAGGTCATGAACATGGCCGATTACAAAGGAAAATATGTGTTGTGTGTGAATGTCGCATCAAAATGCGGATACACCCCACAATACGAAGATCTTGAAAAATTATACGAGCAATACCAAGGCAAGCTTGTGATTGTGGGTTTCCCTTGTAACCAATTCCTTGGACAAGAGCCGGGGACAAGCGAAGAAATTGTTTCATTCTGCCAGAAAAATTACGGAGTTACTTTTCCATTAACCGAGAAGATAGATGTGAAAGGAAAGAATCAACACGGCATCTACCAATGGTTAACGCAGAAGTCGTTAAACGGTGTTGCAGATGGAACAGTGAAGTGGAACTTCCACAAATTCTTAATCTCTCCAGAAGGAGAATGGTTGGCTGAATTCCCATCGGGTGTGAAACCGTTAGATACCGAATTAACTTCGTTGATTAAATAATTCACTCATGAATTGGAATCAATTAAACTCGGTAGAGCAATGGAATGCCATGCTCGAATCGGAAGAAAAGTTTATTGTCTTTAAACACAGCACACGCTGCAGCATTAGCACGACAGCACTTTCTCGATTCGAACGCGATTGGGATGTGACTTCTACAGTGAAGCCTTATTACTTGGATCTTTTAGAGCATCGCAATATTTCAAATGCCATAGCGCAAGACACCGGAATAGAGCACGAATCACCTCAAGCTATTTTGATTGAAAATGGAAAGGTGTTGAAGTCTGCTACACATTTGTCTATTTACGTTTCCGAGCTACTAGAAGCCTAGTCCATGTCCTACGTGCTAACCTACATTTCTGAAGGCGAGCATTTGAAGCAAGACTTTAAAATGCGTATCGATGATGCGCAGAAGATCGCGCGTTCGTTGGTGGCTTTTGCCAATACCTCCGGAGGAAGATTACTCATTGGCGTGAAAGACAACGGCAATGTGTGCGGTGTTCGTCCAGAAGAAGAATTACACATGATCATCCGCAGCGCTGAAGAATTCTGTCAGCCGCCCATTCATTTCTCCCATTCCGTATGGAAGGTGGAAGGAAAGGCGGTTCTTGAAATTGAAATTGAAGAATCTTCAGCAAAACCTCATTTAGCAAAAATTGAAGATGGGTGGAAAGCCTTCGTGCGCGAGCACGATGTTACGCTGCCGGCATCTAACGTTTGGATTGCCATGCAAGAAGTTTCTTCGGAGCGCGATTCGAACGAACTCTTTCAAATGTCGGAAAGAGAAGAGCAACTTTTTTCTTTGTTGAAACAACAGCCCTTTACGTTGAATCAATTGGCTCGAAAGGCGGGCACACCGCGCCCAATCTTAATTCGAAAGCTAGCGAAACTCATGAAATGGGGAATCGTAGTTGAGAACTTCGAGCAAGGGAAGGCACTTTACTCTTTGGCCTAACTTGTTTTATTTCAAGAAAAAAATGATATTACATTTTTACCGAAGTAATGTTAAACTGAAACTTTGTTGAAAGAAACACATAATATATGACATTTGTCATTACTTTATCTGACTCTTGCGGTTTTCTTGTGCCTGCACCTCTAATAAATTTGTACTGCCCATGGAAAATAGATTTGCCTCAATATGGAATCACGTTAATGAAGGAATATTAATCTCTGATAAATCGGGGAAAATTGTTCTTGTGAATCCTCGCTGTGCTGCGCTTTTCGGTTATTCGGAAGAAGAAATTTTAGCGATTGGCATAGATGCCCTTATTCCAGAAGCTGCGAGAGCGCGACATAAAGATCACAGAGAGCGATACAACGAGCGGCCAACGAACCGTTCCATGGGTCAGAATATGATTTTGTACGGATTGAAAAAAGACAAGTCAGTATTTCCTCTTGAAATTTCTCTAAGCCATTACAATTCTCAAGGCGAAATGTTTGTCATTGCCTTCATCATAGATATTACCGAACGTTTGAATTTTCAGGAAGATTTACAAGTTGTAAACAAGCAATTGCTTACGCTGAATGAAAATTTAGAGCGAAAGGTAAAGGAACGCACCTTGGTTTTGCAAGAAGCGATGAATGACTTAGAAAAGAGTCAAACTGAATTGCGTGAAGGACTTGTTAAAGAAAAAGAACTGCACGAAATGAAATCGCGCTTTGTCACCATGGCATCTCATGAGTTCAGAACGCCTTTAACTACCATACTTTCAAGCGTATCGCTTATTTCGAAATACTTGCAGGAAGAAGAGCAGGGTCATCGCGACAAGCATATTCAGCGTATTAAGAACTCTGTTTTTTCTTTAACGGAAATCTTAAACGATGTCCTTTCCCTGGGAAAGCTCGACGAAGGAAAAGTGGCGGCTCAGTTGGAAGAGATTAATTTGTGTGAAATACTACAAGCAGTAGTCAATGACATGGATTTAATACTAAAGCCGAATCAAAAAATTGAAGTCAGCTGCCCTGAGAATCAAAAAGTGAGAGCTGACATAATACTGTTGCAACGAGTGTTTGTTAATTTACTTTCCAACGCCATTAAGTTCTCTTTCGATGAAACCAATATTTCAGTTGAGGTCATACAAAACACTGAATTAAACGAAGTTCAAGTCAATATTTCAAATCAAGGAATTGGCATTCCAGAAGAGGAGCACGATAAGCTCTTCGATCGTTTTTATCGAGCCAATAATGCCTCCAATATTCAAGGCACAGGCTTAGGATTAAGCATTGTGAAACGATGCCTCGAGCTTATGAATGCCTCTGTTTCCTTCACTAGTCTAGAAAATTCAACAACAACATTTACTATTCACATACCTGTAGAATCATGACTGAAAAAATATTAGTGATTGAAGACAACGCTGAAATGCGCGAGAACATTTGTGAAATTTTAAGTATGTCCGGATACCTATTGTTCGACGCTGAAAATGGAAAAGAGGGGGTAGAGATTGCTTTAGCAGAGGTTCCGAATCTCATTCTATGCGATATTATGATGCCGCAACTCGATGGTTACAGCGTGTTGAATAGATTATCTCGAGAAGAAACAACGTCTTCTATTCCGTTTATTTTTCTTACTGCGAAAGCGGATCGTTCGGACATGCGCAAAGCCATGGATTTGGGCGCCGACGATTACATAACTAAACCGTTCGACGATTTAGACCTTATAAGCGCTGTAAGAAGTCGTTTGGATAAAGCAATTCGTGTAAGAGCAGCTGCTTCCAAAGCACCACTGCACGGCATGGAGCACCTGCTGAATGAAGTAAAAGATCTTTCGGACATTACTAAGATGAGTGATAGCGCAATTACGAAAAAATACAAAAAAAAGGAGCTCATCTTCGCTGAAGGCGACGATGCAATGGGCGTTTATTTTTTGAAGTCAGGAAAGGTGAAAGTATACATGAGTCATGAAATTGGAAAAGATTTAATTATTCAATTGGTGCATGACAATGAATTCTTCGGATTTCTACCGCTGCTTCAGCACGGAAAGCATAGCGCTTCTGCAGAGGTATTGGAAGACTCGGAAGTTGTTTTTTATCCTAAATCTGATTTCTACAAACTCATAGACGGAAGTTATGATGTGCTGAAAGAAGTTGTTTCCTTGCTTAGTAACAAAGTTAAAGAGGAACAAGAACGTTTAATGAAATTGGCATACTCCAGCGTTCGCAAACGCACGGCCGATGCCTTGCTTCACCTGAAAGATCGTTATGAAAAAGACCACAATAAACCGTTCACCATGGCCATTGCTCGCGACGATCTTGCTCGCATGGTAGGAACAGCTACAGAATCACTCATTCGCACACTCAGCGATTTTAAGCAAGAAGGACTCATTACAATTGATGGTTCTCGTATTACGATTGTGGAGGAGTTGAAGCTTTTGAATCTCAGAGGATGACCACTCACTACGTGATCAATCACCTTCGGTGATCAATTCTTCGAATCAATCGCTTCGCGATCAATCGTTCCGATTAATCCGTAGGATTGATCACGCAGTGACTGATTGCGCAGCAATTGATCTGACGAAGTCAGATTGATCTGAAAGATTGATTGCGCAGCAATTCCGCTTCGGACTAATCATCGGTATCCCTAGATTCGCGCCGCGAAGAATGATAAGCAATCCCAAAACAAGCAACGCAAAGCGTATAGTCTTTTCGCGTTTGAAGAAAGGGTATTTACTTAAGTACATTTTAATTCTGGAAAGCAGAACCAACAGGGGCGAGGTGCCTATTCCAAATAAGAACATGAAGAGTCCTGAGTAAAAGGCGTTGTGATAAAGAATGGCTACAGCCAAGGCTGAATAGACCATTCCGCAAGGGAGAATGCCGTTTACCATGCCCATGAAATAACGCGAAAAGACACTTTCCATTTTTAAGAATTTCCGGAAGTAGGTCGAGACAGATGAAGCTGGAAATACTGTGTTCTGAAACCAAGAAGGAAACGATTGCACGATGAAGACAAGAATTAAAACACTTCCGCTGATGAGCGCAGGCCATACTCCTATATCTCTTGGAAGAATCAATTGTCCAACACCTCCAACCAATGCGCCCATTATGGCATAGGTGGTGGCTCTTCCGACATGATACAAACTTATCTGTAAAGCCTTTTGTGTGTTCGACCAAGGAATGCTAAGGATGATAGGTCCGCACATTCCCACGCAATGCAAACTTCCTAAAAGGCCCATGGATAGGGCAGCTATGATTATCTCAATGAACATGTTTGTGTCCGATCACTTCTTCGAAATAATATTCCTTTCCATCCTTCTTCCAGAAAACTTCAATGTTGTATCGTGAAGGAATTCCGGTTGGAAGGGTAAATGCAAAAGCGCTGTCTGAAGAAGCCGTTAAGTTGTAACTCGCGTCGAAGGCATTGTTACTTGGGCAATACACCTTCACCGTAGCGTCCTTCATTTCATTCAACAAAAACGGAAAGTGAACAACGGCATTTCCATTTTCGAATTGAAGGGAACATTTTTTCTCGAGCGCGGCGTAGTTCTTTTGCTGATCCAATCTGCTTTGATGAACCAATTCTCTTTCGTAATAGTTCTTGTCTACCAAATCAATTTTTTGATTGATCGAAAGAAAAACCAGAGTCAAAATGCCTGCAGCAAAGCTGATGTATAGTAATGTTATTTTCCAACCCCAATTCATGGCCTATTTAATTTATTCGGTGCTAGAAGCACGAGGTGTTCTGTGGCTTTCAGTTCGCCGTTACTGTAAATTTCTAATTCAACTCGGTTCCTTTGAGCAGGTAATTCATTCAAAGGAACATATATGAACAGCTCTCCGTTTTTCATTTCACCCGACTGCAATTTGTTCTGATGACCAATCCAATCGAAATGCGCATGCTTTCCTTCAATTTTGAATTCAAGGTTCATTTCATTGGATGTCTTGTTAATGAGTTTTATGTTGTAGAGGTTTCCAATTTCCCCATCGGTTTCAACCGTGAATAAAGTGTTGCGCGTTCGAACGCTATTTACCTCGAGCTCACTTCGAGTTATCAAAAGAAACGCTTCAACACAGATTAATGCCAAGAGAACAAAGCAGTAGGCGAGTATGCGCTTGTTAATGCGAAGTTTCGTTTTCGTTACAATGCTGTTTTCAGAGGCGTAGCGAATCAATCCTTTTTCGCGATGCGTCTTTTCCATTACTGTGTCGCATGCATCCATGCACGCGGTGCAGTTCACACATTCCAATTGAAGACCGTTACGAATGTCAATGCCGGTCGGACAAACACGAATACACTCCAAACAATCGACACAATCGCCATGCGGCTGGTCAACGGTCTTTTTAATGTGTTTGGTTCTTGGCTCGCCACGGACATGATCGTACGTCACCGCAATGGAATTTTTGTCGAGCATAACTCCTTGCATTCTTCCATACGGACAAACAATTAAACACACTTGCTCGCGGAACCAATAGTAAATGAAGAAGAACACAAAACTGAATACGACAATGGCAGAAAAGCCTCCAACATGTTTAGAGACAGACTCTGTAGCAATGTTCCAGACAGCATCGCTTCCAATTATGTACATGAGAAAAGTGTTCGCAATAGCGAAGGATACGGCGAAGAATAAAACTATTTTCAGAATTCTTCGCGACAGTGTTTTGCTGTTCCAGGGGTCTGCGCGTAAAGCCATCTGCGCTTTGCGATCACCTTCAACCCAATATTCGATCTTGCGGAAAACCATTTCCATAAAAATGGTTTGCGGACAAACCCATCCGCAGAATACCCTTCCGAAAATAACGGTGAAGAGAATGATGAAGACCACGAAGATGAGCATGCCCAAAACGAAAATGAAAAAGTCTTGCGGCCAAAAGCGAACACCGAAGATGATGTAAATGCGATCAATGATATTCAACAAGAATAATGGAGCGCCATGAAATTTGACAAACGGTAAACCAAAGAACACCACCAAATACACCCACGACAAATAACTTCGAAGGTTATAGAAATATCCTTTTGGTTTCTTCGGAAAGAACCACACGCGTTTTCCTTCAGCGCTAATGTGCGCAACTGAATCTCTAAATTCTTCTTCTACTTCTCCTATCATTTTTTCGCGGTGGCAGTGCTATCGGGTAAAACATTAGCAACAGCAACCGTGCTATCTGCAAGGGGAGTATACAAAGGACCTTCAGGCGCTTTCGGATTGGCAGGATTGGTTCCTTGCAAAGACAGAATGTAACTGGTTACCTGTGCCATTTGCATAGCCGACAAATCGGTCTTCCATGATTTCATTCCGGTTCCGGTTACACCCAGTTTAACTGTTTTGAAAAGATCTTTAATGTCTCCTCCGTGCTTCCAATACTGGTCGGTAAGATTTGGTCCAATCTTTCCTTCGGCGCTTGCACCGTGACAACTCACGCAGTTCGCAGCGAATAGGGCAGAGCCTGCTTTTAAATCTTCAGAGCTGGTTAGTAAAACAACAGAAGTCTCATCTACCAAGTTCTTCGCGTTCTTGCGGTATTCTTCCATTTGCTTTTCAGCATCTGCTAATTGCGTGTTGTATTCTTGTAAAGAAGAAGGTCCATTTCCGCCAGCATGATAATAAAAGAGGTAACCGAATGCCCAAACTATGGTTAAGTAGAATCCGTACTTCCACCAAGGTGGTAACGCATTGTCTAACTCACGAATACCATCGTAGTCGTGGTCTGTAAGAATAGCCGCTTCGTCTTTAATTTCAACCGACTTGTTCAATTTGTTCCAGAAAGAAGGTCCCACACGTTCAGGATTTGCCTCTGGCGCACCTTCCTTCAATCCAACAAAATCAGTAGTTAAGTACTTAATCATGCGGTTGTAGTAAAGCACTACGCCCAATTCAATAACGATAAGGGTGAACAAGGCATTGAACGGTGTATTTCCAAATCCATTGTGAAGGAATTTCAACATCTGATCTCCTGTTGCCGCAGAAGCGCTGTTCGAGAATCCGAATGAAATAAGGATAATAATAATTGCCGTTGGCCAGTTGCGCGATTGCTTTTTCTTGTCTTGTTTCGCCTTGTTTGCAACGGCTTTCAATACACCTTGCAATTGCAAAATGTAAATCAACAACATGACCGCGACTAAGATTAGGCCGTAGAAGATTGGATCTTGATACGGAGAGTAAGTGCTGATTGGCAGCGCTGTTATAGCTTCTTTCATGGCTTTACAGATCGAATGGAATGTTTTTTTGTTCTTCTATGCTTGCTTTGTCTTCACGAAGCACGCGGTATAAGACGCCTGCGAAGAAGATGACGAAAATGAACAGGGAGGTAAGCGGATAGATACTTACATCTGTTATGGATTCGAGGTAGTTTATAAATTTCATCTTGCTTCAGTTTTATTGTTGAACAGGTGCTGCGTCTCTTCCCAAGCGTTGCAAATAGGCAATGAGCGCTAAGATTTCATGATCGGGTTGAAGTCCTTCGTCGCTAGTAAGCAATTGATTTTGCTTGAACTCGAGCATCAATCCGTTTGTTATTTGTTGTGCTTGTCTTCGTGCACTGTCGGCGCCTGCAGCAATGTCTGCATCGGTATAAGGCACACCCAAGGTTTGCATGGCTTTCATTTTATTGGTTATTTCTGCGAAGTCAATTTTGTCTTCGAACAACCAAGGATAGCGCGGCATAATAGATCCGGTAGAGATCGAAGACGGATCCATCATGTGGTTGTAATGCCAGCTATCCATGCGTTTCAAACTACCTGCTCCCTCACGCGCTAAGTCTGGACCTGTGCGCTTCGAGCCCCATTGGAACGGATGATCGTAAACGAATTCTCCTGCTTTCGAATAATCTCCGTAGCGCGCAGTTTCAGAACGGAATGGACGAATCATTTGTGAGTGACACGTATAACATCCTTCACGAATGTAAATGTCGCGACCTTCCAATTCAAGCGGAGTATAAGGCTTCACCGCAGCTATGGTTGGAATGTTTTCCTTCACCAAGAAAGTTGGAATCATTTCAATAACACCACCAATGGCAACAAGCACCAAGGCGAACACCAACATCTGAAGCGGTCTTCTTTCAATAACGCGGTGCCAGTGTTCGTTTCCTGTGATGCGGACTTTTTCAAGTGGAGCTGCTTCGGCTTTTTCTTGAGCCAAGAACACGCCTTGCTTCGCTGTTTTCACCAAGTTCACCACCATGATAATGGCACCCACCAAGTAGAGCAATCCGCCCAATGAACGAGCCATGTAGAATGGACGCATGGTTTGAACTGTTTCTAAAAACTGGTATTGCAACTGTCCTTCCGGAGTGAATTCATTCCACATGCTACTCTGCATCCAACCCGCCCAGTACATAGGAATGGCGTACAACAAAATACCCAGGGTTCCAATCCAGAAGTGCCAGTTCGCCCATTTCTTCGAGTAAAGATCTGTTTGCCACATGCGTGGAATTATCCAATACAACACACCGAAGGTTAAGAATCCGTTCCATCCCAAGGCACCCACGTGAACGTGAGCAATTGTCCAGTCTGTAAAGTGAGAAATGGCGTTAACGTTTTTCAACGAAAGCATAGGTCCTTCGAAAGTGGCCATACCGTAGGCAGTAATGGCAACCACCATGAACTTCAACACTGCGCTTTCACGCACACGGTCCCAAGCGCCACGAAGCGTAAGCAATCCGTTAATCATTCCACCCCAAGACGGAGCAAGAAGCATAATGCTAAACACGGTTCCCATGCTTTGCGCCCAATCTGGAAGAGAGGTGTACAACAAGTGGTGCGGACCTGCCCAGATGTAAATGAAGATCAACGCCCAGAAGTGAATAATAGAAAGTCGGTACGAATAAATTGGACGATTAGCCGCCTTCGGAATGAAGTAATACATGAGTCCCAAGTACGGCGTGGTTAAGAAGAATGCAACCGCATTGTGTCCGTACCACCATTGCACCAAGGCATCTTGAACACCCGCATAATACGAGTAACTCTTGGTGAATGAAACAGGAAGCTCAATGCTGTTCACAATGTGAAGCATGGCCACGGTAACCCAAGTTCCAATGAAGAACCAGATGGCGACATACAAATGACGTTCGCGACGTTTAATTAACGTACCGAACATGTTTACCCCGAAGATGACCCAAACCAACGTAATAAGTATATCAATAGGCCATTCCAACTCGGCGTATTCTTTCCCAGTGGTGTAGCCCATTACCAAAGACAACGCTGCCAATACAATAATGAGCTGCCATCCCCAGAAGTGAATCTTACTTAAGAAGTCACTGAACATGCGCGCTTTCGTTAAACGCTGCAACGAATAGTAAACGCCCATGAAGATTCCGTTTCCAACAAACGCGAAGATGATCGCATTGGTGTGAAGCGGTCGCAGACGTCCGAAGGTCGTCTGAGGGATATTAAAATTCAAAAATGGCCAAACCATTTGCAAGGCAATGGTTAATCCCACCAACATTCCAACCAATCCCCACATGGCAGTGGCAATGGCAAATTGCTTTACAATTTTGTTGTCGTAGTAAAAAGTTTCCGTGTTCATTTGGGCTGTTCTTCGGTTTTTATTTCTGTTTGAGTTATAGGTTTTTCTTCGAATAAGATGCGCATGGCCGGAGTGTCTAAATCATCAAACTGACCACGCTTTGCATTACGCAAAAACACAATGAGAAAGCCCATTGCAAGCGGTAAACTGATTCCGATTAGTAAATAAATCACACTCATGTTTTGGCTATTTTCCTCGACTTCAAAAATATTTCCGCGTCTCTTTTCGAGTTATGAGGTGCATCAAATGCGCTTATGATTTTTGTCAAGCAATGTTCTTTTGTATGCGCGTCTGGTCGCTGAAGTAGTAAAGAGTATTATCGTGAAAGTGCTCACAGGCATGAGCACCGCAGCCACAAGCGGAGAAAGATTTCCGGTGAGTGCATAAGAGAGTCCAATCACATTGTACAGAAGTGACAATCCGAAACTCATAAACACAATGCGTCTGCACGCCTTCGCGTAAGCCACGATTGCCGGAAGATTTTTTAATTGCTCTCCCGGAATTAAAATGTCGGCAGCCGGTGTAAATCGTTGGTGGGCGTCGCTCACCGAGATACCCACGCTGGCTTCCTGCAAAGCACCGGTGTCATTCAAACCATCGCCCACGTAAGCGCAGCGAACAGACTCTTCCATCTTCGCAATGCCGTTGGATTTTTCAATGGGACTAAGTTTGTACACCAGTTCACTTCCGAACGGAAAAAGTTTTCGCATGCGCAGGTCGTCTGCGTTGGTATCTCCAGATAGCAGTCCTAACTTGTAATTAGACTTCAATTGCTTCAGCATTTCTTGCATTCCTGCACGAATTTCAAATTCTAGGTTGAAGACGCCACGCCATTTTCCGTTGATCCAAAGAGCGGTTCCGTGCGCATAGTTGCTTTTTTTCAATTCGAAAAAAATACCGTTCACCTTTCCAGAAGTTCCCATACCCGGAGTCTCAGTAAATTCAGTAAGAACACATCCTTCTTGTCTTGGGAAGGAAACCAATAACGATTGACTAATGGGGTGAAGGGAAGCGGCAAGCAATTCTCCGAATGCATTTTTTTCTTCGGGTTGAAGGGCTTCGCCCGTGTAGGTTACACGCACCTCGTGTGTGTTGGTGACAGTTCCCGTTTTATCGAAATAAAACGCCTGAAGCGTGGCCAACTTGTCGAGAACAAAACTGTTCTTGAAGAGTAACTTTCCTTGTGCCAAGAGTCGCAATGCTGTTCCTGTGGTGAAGGTGTGCGAGAGTAGGAGGGCGCACGGACAAGCCACAATGAGCGCGGTGGCTAAGGCGCGGAAGGCTTTGTCGGCGTTGGTTGGATAAAGAATGAAAAATGCACCGAATGACATGAGTATAAGGAAGAGCGTGAACCATTTGGCCACCACGTGCGTGAAGCTTTGACGTTCAGCGTTTTCTTCTTTGCGAGCCTCTTTGTTCCAAAGCAAACCGAGGTGACTGTCTTCCATTACTTTTTCAACCCGAATACGAATGCTGCCGCTGCAGTTGCGCGCGCCTGCATAGACGCGGGTTCCAGCAAGCACTTCCTTGTGATCAGA
>CANIBZ010000054.1 GCA_947466425.1 Flavobacteriales bacterium | reverse complement strand
GTTTCATTTCCAGATAAAAATGCGTTTACGATTTCTAATTTTTCTTCGTTGGATAAGAATAATTTCCCATCGATTAATTGTCCTAATAATGGTTTACACTTTTCTTTCATTTTTTTAATTTTTGTGTAAACTCATTTTAGGACGAGACACTATGTTGTTATAGTCGTCGAAGACATTCGCGAAGCATTCGCACGAAGTGCATTCGCCCTTCGGGCATTCGTGCTTGCACATTCGCCCTTCGGGCATTTTGCTTCGCAATTGTTCACGCAGTGATTGAACCATCGGTTATTGCTTTTCCAGCTCATATTCATAATGTCCAAGGCCACTTCTGTCTGCCGATATGATTAATTTCTTGCCTTGAAATTCGCAGTTATACGTTCCCTCAAGTATGAGGTTGTAATCAAAGTCGGCAGTCCAAGCATTTTCATCGAAAAATGATATTTCATTTTCATTGATTGAAAAAGTTCCCGAGCCTCCGGCTGGAATTCTATTTGAATTTCCCGAGCAAGAATATTCCCCATTCTTCAATTCTAATGTCGTTTCCCCTGTTCTTACCCATCCACTATTGTAAGTCACGGTAAATGTGCCTTTATACGTTCCGTTCTTAGACTTTACCTGAATCTTTTCGCAGCTCAATAAAAGTATTGAAAGAGATAAAATTGCTAATCCTAAAAATTTTGTTTTCATAATTCAATGGTTGTGTTTTATTGTTTTTCTTCAATAGTTTTATCTTTCTGCTCACTCCGTAGGATTGATCACGAAGTGACTGATCGCAAAGCGATTGATCATCGAAGATGATTGATCCGAAGGATTGATTGCTTCGCAATTGATCATCATTGAATAACAAACCGCTGCTGTGTAATATTTTTATCTGTTTGAATCTCGAAGAAATAAATACCTGGACGTAATGTGGAAACGGAAATGTTAGCCAACGAGGTGTTAAGATTTCCTTGCTGAACAAGTTGTCCAGTGTTGTTTAAAATTCTGTAATGATTCGAAAGGGCAGGATTTATTTGAACTTGAATAGATTGGGATGTAGGGTTGGGGTAGAGTAATAGTTCATTCTTTTCATCCTGTTCAGAAACATCTGTCACGTAATCACAGCTCGGCGAAATGTTGAAACTGTGGTAACCCATGATGCTATCTGCATAACAACGCAGACCTGTATAGAAATAGGTGTCCTTAAAAATACCATCGCAATGATATAAAAAGTAGGGACTAGGCATTGAAGTATTTCCAATGTTCTCAATTATTTTCCCAGAGAAGGCATAATCCTCCGAAGAAACGTAAAGTGTTTTTAATTCGATACCATTTATGGTTTCAAATGAAGTGGAATCAACCGTAATAACTATACCGCAGGTGTCCCGCATTACTGTCCAAGATTCACCGGCAAGTTTATTGAAATCGTAGAGTATGGTGAACTGATTGTACAAATACCAATAAACAACACCGTTTTCTTCGTAGGTGATTAGGCTGTCTGATAGGTCGCTATTTACTGGGTCGCCGCTTCTCAGAATTATTTTGCAATCATGCCCATCAATTAGAGTGTCACTAACCGATGTCCATTCTCGAAAGCCAATTCCACTATTCACTGCATTTTCGACTTGATATGTCCATGTAGCCCCAATGGGTGCCCAAGATTGGCTGAATGTATTTGCCGTTACTCCAAATACAAGCAAAATTGAAAAGAGGAGTTGTTTCATAATTGTGATTTAAGTTGTTGTGTTTTGTTTCTTCAGTTTGTTATTATTTATTGTCATTCAATTCTTCCGCAGGATTGATCACCATAGGTGCTCATGTTAGATTACGAATTCTAATTTTATTACATGTCGGAGAATTTCGATTTTCCTTCTCCGCGGTCGTGATTCACAAGAATGACAAGGACGTCGTTCGGATGCTTTCTTTTCAATTTTGAAACACTGCGAATAATTCGTTCTGAAAAGTAGTTGGATTGAATATTCCAATACACGACCAAAACGCACTTGAATTTTTTGGCTTCGTTCAGAATTTCATTCGATTTATTTGAATCGATGTGCATTAAATCGAATTCGTTTTTCAGTTCTAGCTTTTCGTTTTTGAACGAGCATTCATTTTTGTTTATAGGAAAATCGAAGGTGTATTTATCATCACCGAAGTCGCCTGAGCATTGTGCTAGGGAATTGTAATAACTGCCGTCTGGATTAAATACACGAACCTGTATCAAAGACCAATTAATGCTATCGAGCGGAATGTTTTCTGGGATAATGATGTTGTTGTATTTCGGCTCTTTGTGTAAGTCGTACAAAGAATCTATTGCTAAAAAACTGCAGTCGTAGTGATAGTGTCTTTTCTTTAGAAAGTCATTTACTGTTTCTTCACTCCGATTTCCAGGTGCCTTCATATTTGCGGCCTTCATTAGAGTATGTGGACTCATTCCTATTGACTTAATGGGTTTTTTGCAAGACATCAGTCCTGTAAAGGAAACAAGAATGAATAAGAAAACGATTCTATTAATTTTCACAAAGCTTGTTTTTAATTTAGTTAAGCGTCACATCCGAAATTAGCAGAAATAGCACTTCCATGTCCATCCAAGAAATTCCATTAATTTCCTTTCTAAACCCCTTCAAAATTAAATCCTCTGAAATTTAGACGATTGGAAATTTCGTTGGGTACGATTTTTTTCTAGAGTGAAAGGCATTCTTACGAAGTACATTCTTCAGAAGTCTCTGGCAGCTGGGGGAGGAGATAAATAAAAAAGTAAGTTTTGGAAATAAAGACCAGAACATCCCGTTAGCAAGGACCTCTTTTTCTAGCAAATACAATTTACATGAGCAGAGAATTCTCCACGTCCTTGAACAAAATAACACTTTTAACATTCATCGTACTCTCAACTTCCTGCATAAAGGAGGTGGATTACTTGGCCCCGCCATTCACTTCGCAACTTGTGCTTTCGTCGATAATAAATCCAGACTCGCTCATTAAAGCACACGTAGGAAAAACCACTTCCATAACAGATACAAGTTCGGCAATCGTAGAGAATGCCAGCGTATTCCTTTTCGAAAACGGGGTGCTTATCGATACATTGGATTATCAATACGACGGTTGGTATGAAAGTCAAATCTATCCACAGGTTGGTTTCAATTACAGAATAGAAACCATTCATCCGAATTTTTCATCGGTCAGTGCTGAATGTAAAATGCCCCCTCCGCCACAATTAGATTCGTTGTTTTTCACCGTTGGTGAAACGCTTGATCAGGAAGGGTTACCCATTACCCGTTTTACATTAAGGCTGAATGATCCTGACCCTAACATCAACTTCTATGAATTGATTCTATACAGCGGTGATCCACCCGATCCCATTATTCAACCCATGCCAACGACTACCATCATTCAATTGGACGATCCAACATTAATAGCAGATGCCAATTGGAACTATGCCCCAAGTACACTCTTCTTTTCAGATGCGTTATTCAATGGAATGACCGGAGAGGTTTCATTCAACATGAAGTGGGGCGGATATCCAACCGTTGATTCTCCACCGTACTATATAGAGCTCAGAAACATCAGTTCCAGTTATTACCAATACTTGAAGAGCTGGTCTGTGCATAGGTTCAACCAAAATTCTACGCAAAACACGCGCGACCCTCTCACGCTTTTGTTTCAGGGTGATCCCGTTGAGCTATACTCCAACGTGAATAATGGCTATGGCATCTTTGGCGCATATAACCAAACACTCAAGGATGCTACGTACATTCCTTAAACGAACGCGACGAATGATGGTAACACGTGTCGTTATTTTGTTGACGCTCTTTTTTACAGGCTTTGCTGGCCGTGCTCAGCAATGTGTTATTCACGGTTATGTTAAAGATGCTACTACCAAAGAATCTATTATTGGGGTCTCCATTTCCAATGCATCGTTTACGCTTGGAACAAGCACGAACAACTTCGGATTCTTCACCATGACTTTACCTGAATGTGAGAACGATACATTGGTTGCGCGATTTGTAGGTTACCAAGCTCAGCAATTCAAAATTGATACGCTACCTATTGGCCCGATAGAAATATTACTTACTGTAGACAACAACATGACAAAGGCTGTGGTGATTACAGACAATAATGATCCCACGCTAACGAATCGAATGAGCCTGCTCACAGTGCCTGTTGATCAATTAAAAAAGATGCCTTCGCTTTTCGGTGAGGCCGATGTGATGCGGGTATTCCAGCTAATGGCGGGTGTGCAAGGTGGAAAAGAAGGGACATCAGGAATTAACGTAAGAGGCGGAAGCCCCGATCAGAATTTATACTTGCTCGACGATGTTCCACTTTACAATGTCAATCACATCGGTGGATTCCTTTCGACATTTGATGCGAGCGCCATTAAAAATGTAGAACTCTACAAAGGTGCATTCCCTGCCAGATACGGTGGCCGTCTGTCTTCCGTTTTGGATATACGCATGAAGGATGGAAATATGAAAAAGCGTCAGGGCGAATATGCAGTGGGTACTTTGGCCATGAAACTAAATCTTCAAGGACCGATTAAGCAGGATACTTCTTCCTACTTTTTCTCACTGCGCCGATGTAACTTCGACTTACTCACACGAGTGGCAGCGCTTATGGGTAGCCAAGGTGAAGTGCAAACCGGTTATACCTTCTTTGATTTATACGGAAAAGTAAATACGCTTTTGAATTCCAAACAACGGCTCTACGTAACTGTCTATGCGGGCAGAGATCGCATTTTTATCAATAGCAATAACAAGGCGGTGAATCCGAGTGAATACTCTTCAAAGTTCTTAAGCAATATTGCTTGGGGTAACCAGATGGCATCCGTAAGACTCAATCACGTTTTTTCTTCAAAAATGTTTGGCAACACAACACTTGCATTTACGCGCTATGCATACAACAACAATGTGAGCGGTCAGCAAGCACCATATGGAAGCAATGACTACGGCGAGAAAACGCGAATACAGTTTACTTCTGGAGTAACAGATTTACTGGTGAAACAAGATTTTACACTTCAGGTAAATGACGGGCATTCACTTCAATTCGGCGTAAACGTTATACTTCATCAATTCAACCAAGGAAGAATTAAGTACATGGGGCCGAATGCAGGGACAAGCAGCGATGGTATTCAGCGAGGAAATAACTTACTTGGGTTTGAGAATGTGGCGTATGTTGAGGATAACATTAAGTTGGGCGAGAAAACAGGATTTTCTGTTGGTGTTCATCTTTCGAATTATAACATTCAACGCAAGTCGTTCTATTCTGTTCAGCCACGTTTGTTAGCGCGAAGAAAACTTGGACGACGAAGTGTGGTGAAAGGATCATTTGTCACCATGAAACAATACACGCATTTGCTCAGCAGCAACGGTGCTGGACTTCCTTCCGATTTATGGATTCCTGCTACGAGCGCGTTGCCTCCAAGCAATTGTATGCAAGTGGCCTTGGGATTGGGCGGCACGCTTTCAGAGGATAAGAAATGGGATTGGTCGGCAGAGTTCTATTTGAAGAAGTACACTAACCTAGTGGAATACCAAGAAGGAGTTAGTTTTTTTTCCAATGATGAAAGCATCACAGACAAAGTAACAAACGGAGGCGTTGGTCGGGTGGCAGGTATTGATCTTCAACTTCAAAAATTGCATGGACGAACAACGGGTTGGTGTTCCTATACGCTCTCTAGAAACGATCGAAGATTTGATAGTTTAAACAATGGGAATTGGTTTCCTTTTCGCTACGACCGGACACATGTTGCCACCGCGGTAATCAACCATGAAATCAATGAGAATATCTCCATATCCGCTACTTGGATGTACAGCACCGGTAGTCCGGTTACCTTGGCGCAACAGCAGTATGGTGCATTCAATTATTTCAACTACCAAAATACACCGCAGGAAACCGAGTCGGTTTTTTCTCCATTCCCTACAGCTCAGATTTACAACGGCAGAAACAGTTCGCGTATGCCTGCTTATCATAAATTGGATTTAGCCATTAATTTCACCAAGCAGCTAATGCACGGCAGCAGAACTTGGAATATCAGTATTTTCAATGCCTACAACAGGCAGAATCCATTCTATTTGTTTTACCGAGTAGACAGAGCCGACCAACGAATTAAACTTTATCAGTTGAGCATTTTTCCTTTAATTCCTTCGGTGTCTTATACTCGTCAGTTCTGAGTTGGAACCTTGAACTACGCTATCAATCCCTCGGATCAATCACTTCGTGATCAATTGCTGCGCAATCAATCCTTCGGATTACTTACCCCTTTCTACCCGTTATTAAAATCTCTTGTTCAATGAGTTACTTGATGTGTATATGAAAATCACATAACCATTTTTACAAGGCTCTTTTTTTGAGAATTGTTTTGTAATTTCGTATGAGTTACAATGCAACAAAACAGCACATCCGTGATGTCCTTTCAGGAAAGAGCCAAGTTAGGAATGGAGAACCTATCCAAACAATTGCCTGTTACCTTAGATCAAGCCAAGAATCAAATCGAATTCCTCAAAGCGAACAGCAAGTCAAAAGTCAAGAAGCAGCGCGCTTAATTGATTTCAGCAAAAAGAATAATCTTTGGTTTTCAAAATTCGATGCATCCAATTACATAAGTGAAGGCGCTGAGCAAAAAGTTTACTTGATGAATTCTTATCAAGTATTCAAGTTAAACGATTCCATTTATTTCACCAATTGGTTAGACTATTTGCACAATCTGTTGCTGCATAATTTTTTCTTTCCAGATACATCATACGAATTAATTGGATTTACCTCATTGAATAAAACTCTTTATTCTGTTGTTAAACAGAATTACATACAAATTACAGAACCCACCAATTTGAGTGTTGTAAAACAATTTCTGGAAGTAAACGGATTCCTGAACATCAGAAATCACGATTACTTCAACCCAAACCTTGGAATTATATTAGAAGATCTCCACGACGAAAATGTTCTGGTAAACAATGGTATTTACTATTTCATTGATACGGTCTTTTATCTCACGGCGGATTTTTAGATTCAATTGCCTTTCTTACCATTTAAAAATCTGAAATCCTGCGGATCAATCACTGCGTGATCAATTCTTCGAATCAATCGCTTTGCGATCAATCGTTCCGATTAATCCGAAGGATTGATCACCGAAGGTGATTGATTGTTTGCAATTGATCACGAAGTGATTGATCACCAAAGGTGATTGTTAGAACTCCGTCCTTAGAGCATTTTCAACGAACCCATCCCTCCATCCAATCCTAAAACCTGCCCCGTCATCCAACTGCTTTTGTTGCTTAAGAGGAAGGCAATAGCTTCAGCAAGATCGCTCGGTTGGCCAATTCTGCCTAACGGATGACGCTTGTTAGAGGCTTCGAGTTTTTCGGGAGTGTTGATGAATTTGTCGGCCAATTGCGTTTGAGTTAGCGATGGGGCAACGACGTTCACGCGAATCTTCGGAGCGAGTTCAGCTGCTAGGCTTTTGCCCAATCCTTCCAATGCGCCTTTCGCCATAGCCACACTCGCGTGAAAGGGCATGCCCAATTTCACAGCAACGGTGCTGATGAATACAATAGAGGCCGACTCTGATTTTTTCAAATAGGGAAGTGCCAACTGCGTCGCCTTCAGCGCGCCGTAAGCGTTAATGTTCATGTCGGAAAGAAACACGTCGTGAGAAATACGGTGGGCAGGAAGTAAGTTTATACTACCCGGACAATACACCAATCCGTCTAACACCAATCCTTCCGGAAGATTTAACGCATCGTCTTCAATGTTCCAAACCAAGCTGTTCACCTGGGATGACGCTTCGCGTGAAGTGAAGTAAACCGTATGTCCTTGCGCTTCGAGCAATTCTACTGTAGCAGCGCCAATGCCCTTCGAACCACCAATAACTAAATAATTCATTATTTGTCGAGGTTAACGTATTTCAAAAATTCATTGCGAGTAGCTTCGTTGTTGAAAGCACCCGAGTATGAAGAGGTAACTGTTGCGCTGTTGAAGTCCTGCACGCCGCGACTGCTCACGCACAAGTGAACAGCATCTATAAGCACTGCCACATCTTCCGTTTCCATGACGCGTTTCAATTCTTCAGCAATTTGAATGGTGAGGCGCTCTTGCACTTGCGGACGCTTCGCAAAGAATTGCACTATGCGATTCAATTTGGAAAGGCCAATAACCTTTCCTCCAGAAATGTAAGCCACATGGGCTTTTCCAATGATTGGAACGAAGTGGTGCTCGCAGTTCGAGTAAAAAGTAATGTTGCGCTCTACCAACATTTCTTTGTAATGGTATTTGTTTTCGAAAAGCTTTACCGATGGTTTGTTTGCCGGATTCAATCCCGAGAAAATTTCTTTGATGTACATCTTCGCCACGCGATGGGGAGTTCCTTGAAGCGAATCGTCTGTAAGATCAAGTCCCATGATGTTCATGATATCGCGAAATTTTTCTTCAATCTGTTCAATTTTCTCTTCATCACTGAGCAAGAAAGCGTCTTCCCTCATAGGAGTCTCAATCGTGGTCATCACGTGCTGATCTCCCATTTCCTCAATTTGTATCGCAATCAGCTCTTTTTCTGTGTGTATCATTTTTTTCTATTGTAAAGTTTAAACCACTTAAACTGAACTTTGTTCGAATCCATTATATTTGTGGAATACCTAAACCTTGTAATATGTCACTTTGGAGGAAAAAAGATTTAGCCGCGATGCTCGCAGATGCAGAAGGCGGAGAGAAATCGTTGAAGAGAACGTTGGGCGCCTTTCAGTTGGTTGCTCTTGGAGTGGGCGCCATTATTGGTGCTGGATTGTTTGTTAGAACTGCCGCCGCTGCCGCAGAAGCTTCTGGAAATGGTGTAACCCTTTCCTTTATTGTTGCTGCAATTGGATGTGCGTTCGCAGGTCTATGCTACGCAGAATTCGCAGCCATGATTCCTATTTCAGGAAGTGCTTATGCCTACTCATTCGTAACCATGGGAGAATTAGTTGCCTGGATCATCGGATGGGCATTGGTTATGGAATACGCACTGGGCGCGGCTACCGTGTCTATTGCATGGAGCGAATACTTGAATAATCTTTTTGGAGGAACCATACCTTACGAATGGTGTCACTCGCCGTTTGAAAGTATTCAATACTTAACAGGAGACGCCATGAATCAGGCGACAGCATTGTTTCCTGATTTATCGAAGTCGGTTCACCACGGAAAATTGATTTTATCTGCTGAGCAATTGGAGAAACTTCCGACGTTAGCAGGTGCAGTTCAGACTTCATCTGGAATCATCAATGCTCCGGCGTTGTTGATACTATTTATGTTGACGTTACTTCTTATAAAAGGAACCAAAGAGTCTGCTTTTGTAAATGCTATTATCGTGTTCTTGAAAGTCGCGATTGTATTGGTGTTCATTGTTATCGGATGGCAGTTCATTAACCCAGATCATTACTCGCCTTACTTAATCCCAGAAGGGGTGAAAGGCCACGAAGGATTCTTCGATTGGGGATGGGGTGGTGTTCTAGGTGGAGCAGGAATTGTATTCTTCGCCTTCATCGGATTCGATGCCGTTTCTACTGCAGCGCAAGAAGCGAAAAATCCAAAGCGCGATATGCCAATCGGAATTTTAGGTTCGTTGGTGGTGTGTACCATCTTATACATTTTGTTCGGACACGTATTAACAGGCGTAGCGCCTTGGTCAGATTTCGGTGACCCCGCTTTAGGAAAAGAAGCATCGGTAACGTATACGATTTCCACCTACATGAAAGGATACGAATGGTTGGGAACAACAGTGAATGTGGCAATCCTAGCCGGATTCTCGAGTGTAATCTTGGTGATGTTAATGGGACAAAGCCGTGTATTCTACTCTATGAGTAACGACGGTTTGTTACCGAAGGCATTCGGAGAATTGCACCCGCGTTTCAACACCCCTTACAAAGCCAACTGGATTCTATTCGTATTCGTTGGATTGTTCGCCGCTTTCGTACCTGGAAGTGTTGCGGGTGATTTAACTTCGTTCGGAACCTTGTTCGCGTTCATTCTGGTGAGTGCTGGTGTTTGGATTATGCGTGTGAAGAACCCTGAATTTGTTCGTCCATTTAAAACCCCATTGGTTCCGTTGGTTCCAATACTTGGTATTTTAGTTTGTGGCGCCATGATAGCTTCTTTAGATGAGCAAACATTGAAGGTTGCAGCTATTTGGATGGCAGTTGGATTGTTGATCTACTTCGGTTATTCAAGAAAGAACTCGCATCTTCATAAAAAGTAATGAAGGGCATGTGTTGAATTGAAAAGAGCAGCTCCGGCTGCTCTTTTTTTATTTCCCAAAGTATTGAACATTAAAAAGCCCGGAACGTTTTCCGGGCTTTTCAATACCTTAACCTAAACCTTAACTAAACTGTATAACGAAAGAATATCGTTATGGTAGTTATAACGCAAAAGATTTAAAAAGGTTGCAATTATTTTGAAAAAAATTACGTCTTCTGTTTTTCCCGCTTCGCAGCAGGGAAAAGTATGTTGTTTAATATAAGTCTGTAACCCGCTGAATTCGGATGAAGCGAAAGGTCAGTTGGTGGATCACCCACACGATGCTGGTAGTCTTCTGGGTCATGTCCGCCATAGTAAGTCCATTGCCCTTGGCCCAATTCGCCGTGAATGTATTTCGCACATTTAATATTTTTCGATTCACCCATAATGGTGACTTCACTTTTGATGTACCCTTCCCGGAAGGAAGTCGTTTGTCCCATGAATCCATGAATTACTTGGGTATGGTTCTGTGTTAGAATGGTTGGAATAATGTCCCACTTCGCAGAAAAATCGAAGAGCGTGAAGAAGTCATTTTCTTCCTTCACCTTTAAATGGTCTTCCGTTCCATCTAGATTTGAAAACTCATAAACCATCGGGTCTTTAATGATGTTGTAATTTTGGAAGGCAAATCCTTGAGTGAAGTTTAATTTGTTCTGCGCATTCGGATCACTCGGATCGCCGTCGAAAACGCTTTCCACCATATCTGTTCCTTGAGCAGCAAGGGCAATGTCATAGGAGTCAGTTCCACTGCACATGGTAAACAGAAATCCCCCGCCTATAACAAAGTTCTTAATGTTCACAGCCACTGCACGCTTCATTTCAGAAACCTTGTTGAATCCCAATTTCGCCGCAGTGGCTTCTTGGTTTCGAACCTCTTCTCTGTACCAAGGCGCCATGTTAAATGCTCCGTAAAACTTTCCATACTGACCCGTAAAGTCTTCGTGATGCAGGTGAAGCCAATCGTACTCTGGAAGTTTTCCAGTTATAATTTCTTCATCGTAAATACTCGTATATGGAATTTCAGCATAGGTAAGGACTAGCGTCACCGCATCGTCCCAGGGTTGCTTGCCAAGTGGCGTGTAAACCGCAATCTTCGGAGCCACTTCCAATTTAACCTTTTCCATGTTCACTTCAGGGTCGGCAATTTCTCTATAAATAGCGTCAACCTGGGCATCGGCAATCACTTGAAAACTGACTCCTCGCTCGGTGCACTTTTTTTGAATACTCGGAATATTGTCCATTAAAAAACTTCCTCCACGGTAATTCAACAACCATTCAATGGGTAGTTTCTGTTCTAAAACCCAGTAGGCTATGCCATAAGATTTGATGTGGTTCTGCTGTGATTCGTCCATTGGAATAAGCAACATGCCCGCAAAGCAGGAGTTTCCCAAGAGGGCCAAAGCCAATATGACAAGTGATTTGCGCATGCTTCAAAGATAGTCACGACGAAGAACAACGCAAAGCATAATAAATTGTGTGTGCTTTTGGTTGAAAAGTCGGTTTGACCTTCCTCTTTCGAATGGCTAACTTTGCAAAAAAAAATAATTACACCATGAAATTTTTCATCGACACGGCAAATCTTGATCAAATTAGAGAAGCAAAAGACTTAGGCGTTCTAGACGGAGTAACCACCAATCCCAGCTTAATGGCGAAGGAAGGCATCTCTGGAACAGATCGCGTTATGAAACACTACGTAGACATTTGCGAAATTGTTGGTGACGGCGATGTAAGTGCGGAAGTGATTGCTACCGATTTTGACGGTATGGTGAAAGAAGGAGAAGATTTGGCTGCATTGCACGAGAATATAGTGGTGAAAGTTCCAATGACGAAAGACGGAAT
>CANIBZ010000053.1 GCA_947466425.1 Flavobacteriales bacterium | reverse complement strand
TGAATAAACTTGCAACTGCTTTTAAATTCGGGACTATTGCGCTGCTGCTTGCGGCTATTGTTCAGTGCTCTTCTTCTGTAGAACAAGGTTCTTCGAAAGGTGCTACGCAAGGTTCTTCGAAAGGTCAAATTCACGAAGTGAAAGATGTTTCACAAGATGCCGAAGGCAAGATTCACGGAGTGAAAGATGCTTCGCAAGATGTTGCACAAGAAAATACGGAAGGGAATACGGTGGCGACACGGTTTAATGTTCCAGATGGATACTCGAGGAAAAATTATGCTGAAAAGACTTTCGGAAAGTATTTGCAGGACCTTCCGTTGAAACCGGCAGGGACGTTAACCAAATATTACAATGGCGAAATAAAAGATAACAAAGTAGCTGCTGCCGTAATTGAAATGTCGGTTGGAAATAGAGATCTGCAACAATGCGCCGATGCCATTATGCGACTGCGCGCAGAGTGGCTGTTTGCAGAGAAGCGATTCGATGCAATTTCATTCAACCTCACAAACGGATTCAACATGAAATATTCCGAATGGAAAAAAGGAAAGCGATTGAACAGCGCTTGCGACGGATGGACAGCCGGAGGCACCGCTTCTGAAACGCACGACGATTTCATGAATTACATGAAGAAAATCTTCACCTACGCAGGAACGCTTTCTCTTTCCAAAGAACTTCAAAGCAAAAACATCTCAACCCTTGAGGCAGGCGATGTATTTATTAAAGGTGGGTCTCCTGGCCATGCGGTAATTGTTGTTGATGTGGCTGAAGGAAGTGAAGGAAAGTTATTCTTGCTAGCGCAAAGCTTCATGCCCGCACAAGACATTGAAATTCTAAAGAATCTGAACAACGCTGGAATGTCTCCGTGGTTCAAGGCCAGCGAAATGGACATACTCGATACCCCCGAGTACGATTTCGATTGGAGTCAATTGAAGACGTGGCCATGAGTGATTATATTTGAAGATGAAATTTAAAATCTTCACACTGCTTGCATTCCTTCAAGCAGGACAAGCTTTTGCGCAGACTACCGACAATTGGTTTCAAGATGCGAAATTTGGAATCTTCATTCATTGGGGAATTTATTCGGTGAAAGGAATAGACGAGTCGTGGTCTTTTCACAACAAGAAAATTCAGCACAGCGAGTACATGGCCCAAGCCAAGGGTTTCACCGCGAAGAATTACAACCCTGCAGATTGGGCAAACCTCATAGAACAGTCGGGCGCGAAATACGCCGTGGTCACTTCCAAGCATCACGACGGGGTTGCGCTGTGGGACACGAAGGTTCCTTATTTGAACACCCCTCCCCATCAAAAAAGAAAAACACCTTTCATTAACAGCATTCCGAAAACCTCTCCAGCTGCGCGTGATGTCTATTCTCCTTTGATCGCTTCCCTTCAACATAAAAAAATAAAAATCGGAATCTATTATTCGCTCATCGACTGGAGCCATCCGTGCTATCCTGGCTTTTTGAAAGACAGCACACGTTATAAAATCGCAGACGACGCCGAGCGCTGGAACGTTTTCAAAACATACAACGAAGCGCAAATCATGGAACTGCGCAATGCCTACAACCCCGATTTGTGGTGGTTCGATGGTGGTTGGGAACATTCAGCCCAAGAGTGGAACGCCTTCGCCATTCGCGACAGCCTGGTGGCGAAAAACAAAAACGTGCTCATCAACAACCGCCTTCCGGAATGCGGAAACTACGAGACTCCGGAGAACTCCTTCCCTATTCACAGAAACGAAAAGCCTTGGGAGCTGTGCCTCACCCTCAACTCCAATTGGGGATGGCAACCGCAAGACACGGCCTTCAAAACCCCAGAGCAAATCATTCACATACTAACCGATGTGGTTTCATTGGGTGGAAATTTATTGCTCGACATTGGACCGAAGGAAGACGGCACCTTCCCTCCGCAAGTGCATCGCGTCTTAGAAGAGACCGGCAACTGGCTGAATCACTACGGCGCTGCGATCTACGGAACACGCGCCGGTTTGCCGCGAGAGTACTGCGAGTTCCCAACGACTGTGAGCGCGAACGGACATACCCTTTTCATTTTCGTTCCGAAAGGAATTGAAACGGTTTATTTGAAAGGCCTTCTTCCAAAAATAAAATCGGCTTTTTATCTCGATAACGACGCCCGCGTGAACTACGAAATTATTGGTAAGATTTCCTGGAGTTCACACCCTGGACTTGTTTCGTTGAAAACTTCCGGAAACGGCCCAACTCCCTATGCTCGTGTCATAGCGCTTGACTTAGAAGAAAGCCTTTGGAACGACAAGGGAAAAATGAAGTTAGACGACTTGAAATAAGTTATCTTCGCGTCAGTTTTTTAAACGTACTACATGTCGAACGCATCTACGCAAATTGCAACGCTTGAACAAGCGCAAGAAATGGGACTTCGTCCCGAAGAATTTGATCAAATCAAAACCATCTTAGGCCGCACTCCGAATTTCACGGAAATGTGTGTGTACTCTGTGATGTGGAGCGAACACTGCTCTTACAAAAACAGCATCAAGTGGTTGAAAACCCTTCCGAAAGACGGACCACACATGTTGGTGAAAGCCGGAGAAGAGAACGCAGGTCTTGTAGACATTGGCGACGGCTTGGGCTGCGCCTTCAAAATAGAATCGCATAACCACCCGAGTGCGCTTGAACCTTACCAAGGTGCTGCTACCGGTGTTGGCGGAATTAATCGCGACATCTTCACCATGGGTGCGCGTCCGATTGCGCAGTTGAATTCACTTCGTTTCGGAAAATTAGACAATCCGAAAACTAAATGGTTGTTGGAAGGTGTGGTGAAAGGAATTGGTAACTACGGCAACGCGTTCGGTATTCCAACGGTTGGTGGGGAAGTATTTTTCGACGAGAGCTACCAAGTGAATCCGCTGGTAAACGCCATGTCTGTGGGCTTGGTTGAAAACGGAAAGATGATTAGCGCGAAAGCGAAAGGCGTTGGGAATCCGGTTTACATTGTTGGTTCAGCCACCGGAAAAGACGGAATTAAAGGAGCTTCGTTTGCTTCAAAAGACATAACCGCTGAATCTGCGAAGGATCTTCCTTCGGTGCAGGTGGGCGATCCGTTTCAAGAAAAATTATTGTTGGAAGCAACCATGGAGTTGTCTGAAACCGACGCTATTGCAGGCATGCAAGATATGGGTGCAGCGGGCATCACCTGCTCGACCTCTGAAATGAGCGCGGGTGGTGGTGTTGGAATGGATATTTATTTAGATAAGGTTCCAACCAGACAAGAAGGCATGCAGCCGTTCGAAATTTTACTTTCTGAATCGCAAGAGCGCATGCTTATCGTAATTAAGAAAGGACACGAAGCGGAAGTGGAAAAGATTTTCGACAAGTGGGATTTGCACGCAAAAGAAATTGGTGTAGTAACCGAAGGGCCTATGGTTCGTTATTACATGAACGGCGAAGTTGTTGGTGAAATTCCTGCAGAAAGTCTAGTTCTTGGCGGTGGTGCTCCGGTTTATGAAAGAGAATACAAGGAGCCTGCATATTACGCAGAGAACAAGAAGTTCAACATGAACGACGTGCCCGAACCGAAAGATTATGTTGTGACTGCAAGACAGTTGATTGCTTTACCGAACATTGCGAGCAAGCGTTGGGTGTATGAGCAATATGACAGCATGGTGGGTACCGTGAACATGAGCACGAATCGCAAGAGCGACGCGGCTGTTGTGAATGTAAAAGGAACGAATAAAGCCATTGTTTTGACAGTGGATTGCAACGCACGTTACGTGAACAACGATCCGGAAATTGGAACTCAAATTGCGGTTGCTGAAGCAGCGCGGAACATTGTGTGTTCTGGAGGAGAACCTTCAGCAATTACCAACTGTTTGAACTTCGGCAATCCATACAACCCTGAAGTGTACTGGCAATTCGTAGGCGCTATCAAAGGAATGAGCGCAGCTTGCACGAAATTCCAAACTCCTGTAACAGGCGGAAATGTGAGTTTCTACAATCAAACGGCGAAAGCCGACGGATCGACTGCTCCGGTCTTCCCTACTCCAACCATTGGAATGTTAGGCGTAATGAAAGACAAGAGCTTGCAAATGACATTGGATTTCAAATACAAAGGCGATTTAATTTTCCTTTTGGGAACAACCCAAGACGAAATTAATTCCAGCGAATACTTAGCGAACATTGTCGGAACCCTAGGTTCTCCCGCTCCTTCTTTCAACCTGGAAGAAGAATACCAACTTCAACAATGCATAAAAGGTCTCATAAAAAACAGCTTCATTAACGCTGCGCACGATGTGAGCGACGGTGGCTTATTTACGACATTGGTTGAAATGTGTTTCCCGAACGACCTTGGATTCGATGTTGTAACAGACAGTGAGATTCGCAAAGATGCATTCTTGTTTGGAGAATCGCAAAGCCGCGTAGTTGTTTCAGTGGTGGAAGATGATGAAGACAAATTCTTAGATTTCGTTGCTGAAATGAACATACCTTGCTTGCTGCTGGGACACGTGACCAAAGGAAGATGCACAATAGACGAACAAAATTTTGGAATGATTGCAGATTATAAAGAACTTTACGACAATGCAATTGGAAAAGAAATGTCAAATTAATTTTCAATTCGCAGCGCTAAGAATAAACCTTAACTTTAAATTATGTCGTTTGTAAAGTTTATAAAATCGAAATACGGTAGAAGGAATATTGCCCTGATTATTGGAGCAAACGTTTTGTTATTTCTAGTTGTTATTTTCGTTTTAAAAATTTACACGCGTCACGATGAAGCCATTCTTATTCCAGACTTAAAAGGAAAATCAGACGCAGAAGCTAGAGCTATCTTGGAAGACATGGGCTTAGAAATGGTTGTCACAGACAGTTTGTTTTTGCCTGAAGCTGCGCCAGGAACCGTTCGCGATCAGAATCCGAAAGCGGGAAGTGCCGTTAAAGGTGGTCGAATAATCTTTATTAGCATCTTCAAGAAAACACCTCCAATGGTTCCTATAAACGTAAAGGAAGGAGATCACGTTCAAATTGCTTCTTTGCGATTATCGAATAAAGGAATCAAATTTCAAGTTCAATACGCACCGAACAACAGTATGATTGGGGTGGTGATGAAAATTGAACACAACGGCAGGGAGTTAAAATTCGGCGAGTTATTGGAACACGGGCAGACGGTGGTACTTACCGTTGGAGAGGGCATAAAAACGACCGTTGCGGTTCCTAATTTATTCGGAATGTCTTACAACGATGTTATGAATTTATTAACTAGCTTAAACCTCTCAGGCCAAGGATTTTTCGAACCTGCAGCGTTTACGTTGGAAGACTCCGCCGCTTACCATGTCTGCCGCCAGGATCCAAAATTCTCTTCTGAAGCTATGCCGCTTGCCGCAGGAAGATTTGTTGATTTCTGGTTAAGCAAAGAACCTTGCACAATAGATACGATCATCAATCCGTTTGCGACAGAACCAGACCTATTCGTACCCTGATGAAAAAACTGTTTTTATTCGCTCTTTCTTTTGCATTCTTGTCGAGCTATTCGCAAGAAACGGAGACCGTTATTCGATTCGACGCACAGCGCAATCTTCAATCTAAAAAAGAATTTCGTTGGAAACAACAGGGCGAAAATCGCGGAGGAACCGCTAGCTTAACGCTTCCATTTTTCGATGATTTTTCGAGATACTCTTTACCTACCAACGACCCAGCGGTATTAACCACTTGGCAGCGTTGGACAGATACAACGGCCTTTATTAATTCCGGATTTCCTATTGCTCCGCCAACCATTGGGGTAGCAACTTTAGATGGGTTGCGCGCAGACGGTTATCCATACAATTTCGCAGATGAATTTTCTTATGGAAGTGCAGACACCTTAACCTCTTTGCCCGTTGACCTCTCAGGATTAACAGCGGTAGATCAAGTGTTTCTATCTTTCTTTTATCAAGGTGGCGGACTCGGGAATTCTCCAGATGCAGGTGATAGTTTAATTGTTGAATTTTATTCGCCTTTCGGCGCTGGACAATGGACGCAGGTTTGGACCAGTCCAGATGTTTTTCCAACAGACGCCTTCGATCAAATTTTTATTGCGGTTGACGCTCCAGAATATTTGCTCGATGGATTTCAATTTAGATTTAGAAATTATGGAACACTAAGCGGTGCTTTCGATCATTGGCACATCGACTATGTGCAACTCGATGCTGGTGTAGATTCAAGCAATGTCATCTTCGATGAAGTAAGCATGCAATACCCTCTTCGTTCCTTGTTGAATGAATACACCGCCATGCCTTTAACGCACTTCGCTGCGAATGCTGCAAGCAATATGGCTTCTACCATTGCCGTGCAAGAGCGAAACCTAGGAAACGACGAGAACATTGTAACCAACTATAAGATTATTAAGGAAGATGGAACTTCACAAGTATTCAACGCGGTTGATTTCAACACCGCATTAAATGCAAATTCCTCTTTCACCCGAACCATTGGATTGAATGGATTTACCTATAACGTAACTCCAGACGACACCTGTTCCTATTTCGATGTGAAGACGTATATAAATCCGACAGATGCGCGTTTGCAAAACGACACTGCAACCCTGCGCCAGTATTTTTATAACTACTACGCCTACGACGACGGCACGGCGGAACGAGGTTATTCCAACGCTGCCCCTGGAGGAATGATTGCTATGAAGTTTCGTGCAGAAGTAACAGACTCCCTTTTAGGACTGTTCGTGTATTGGCTTCCAACGGGAGTGAATGTTACCGCAGAAACATTCTTGCTTCGCGCCTGGGGAGATGGTGGAGCGCAACCCGGCGCCGAGCTTGGTGAAAATTTCAACTACCACCATCCTGCATTTTATCAGCACGGTGAAAATTATTTCTCTTATTATTCATACGACAACCCCATTGCTGTTACCGGAAACTTTTACGTAGGTTGGGTTCAAAGCGGAAGCGTTGGACTTCCCGTTGGAAACGACAAGAGTGGAACCATTAACGCAACCAAGGTGTTTTACAACAACGGATTTCAGCAACCTTGGCAGCAATCAAGCATCAACGGTGCGCTTATGATTCGTCCGGTTTTTAAATCAGGAAAATCCTCTGTTTGGAATACGGTTGGTGAATTACAAACGATTTCACCTTCCATCTATCCGAACCCGTTCAGTGAACGCTTTACCGTTCAAGGTTTGAATGAAAATTCAACGTACACGATCTCGCTTATTTCATTTACAGGACAGTTGATTTCATCTTCCATTCAATCACATGTTACACGTGTTGAAATGGAGAACAGCAATTTGTCTAACGGAATTTATTTCATTCAAATCACAAACAATTCAACGCAAGAAATCATTCGCTTAAAAGCAATGAAACAATAAGATGGAAGAAAACGAAATTCTAGAGGAACAGGAGGAAGGATTTTTCGAGCATCATCGAATTGTATCAGACAAAGGTCAAAAGCTCATGCGCTTAGACAAGTTTTTGGTAGATCGCCTGGAACGCACTTCGCGCAATCGCATTCAAAATGCGGCAGATGACGGATATGTTAAAGCGAATGGAATTCCAGTTAAAAGCAGTTACAAGGTTAAGCCGAACGATGTCATAACCATTGAAATGCCTTATCCCGTGAGGGATATGGAGCTTATTGCTGAGGACATACCCATTGAAATTGTTTACGAAGACGATGCCTTGGTTATTCTTATGAAGCCGAAGAACATGGTTGTTCACCCGGGCTTTGGAAATTTCTCGGGCACCTTGCTCAACGCCATGCTCTTTCATTTCCAGAACCTGCCTATGAACCCCGATGCACGTCCGGGCTTGGTTCACAGACTCGACAAGAACACAACGGGACTCATGGTTATTGCAAAGACGGAAGAAGCGCTGACGCATTTAGGCAAGCAGTTTTTCGACCGAACGCTCGACCGCAGATATGTTGCGCTCGTTTGGGGCGATGTGAAGGAAGACGGAACGGTGATTGGGAATACGGGGCGCAGTTTGAAAGACAGAAAAGTGTTCACGGTATTTCCTGAAGGCGATCATGGGAAGCATGCGGTTACGCATTACAAAGTGCTCAAGCGCTATGGCTACGTGACATTGGTAGAGTGTAAGTTGGAAACCGGAAGAACGCATCAAATACGCGTTCACATGAAGCACATTGGTCATACCCTCTTCGGAGATTTCGAATACGGTGGCGATCGAGTGTTGAAAGGAACTACGTTCACGAAGTACAAGCAGTTCGTGCAAAACTGTTTAGATTTATTACCAAGACAAGCCCTTCATGCAAGAACGCTTTCCTTCACCCACCCCGCTACTGGCGAATGGATGAGCTTCGAAAGTGAACTTCCAGACGACATGCAAGCGGTGCTAGATAAATGGGAAACCTATTCACAAAATAGTATGAAGGGATAGTACTTGATTTAAAATCTTCCCTTACCTTCGTGCTTTGAACAATATGACATAAGTCATGTTTTCAAAACTATGGCTGAATCTACAAGCTCTATTTACAAGTCTCTAAGCGAATTGCTTCGACTTGAAAAGTATTTTATCCGAAAAGTTATTCTTCTTTCCTCCCTCGCCGGTCTTTTTTCATTGGCTATTCCTGTTGGGGTGCAGTTGCTGTTAACCTTTGTTACAGCTCAAGAAGTGCGCCCGGGTATGTATGCCATTCTTCTGCTCATTTTGTTCTTTGTTTGGTTGAACGGCATTTTACAAATTCGATTGATGAAGGAAGGAGAAGATGTTGAACAACGTCTCTTCGTGCAATTGGCATATACATACCTCAAACGCATTCTGAATCAAAACACACAATCGAACGACCGAAGCTTCGCTAAATACTTCATTGAAATTAGCTACTTGCAAAAGGGGTTTAGCAAACTATTCATTGATTTGCTCTTCGCCTCCTTACAACTTACTTTCGGATTAATGCTCATATCGTTTTATCATCCAGTGTTTTTCTTATTCGGACTCTCATTTGTTATTTCTTTCATTCTCTTGCTTAGATGGAAATTCAACGCTGCCGTAGAATCAAGTTACGAAGAGTCTTGCGCGAAATATGAAATGGTCAATTGGCTTTCGCTCGCTGAATTATTCAGGAAAAAATTCAATCGTCCAAACCCAGATTTCGCTTTTACTGAAGCCAATAAAATCTCTGAAGATTACTTACAAAACAAGCGATTTCATTTCAAATTACTTCTTCAAAAACAAAATGCATTTCTTGCTTTCAAACTCGTTGCTGTAGGCGGAATGCTATTGCTCGGAAGTGTTTTAGCCGTGGATCAAAAAATTAGTATCGGACAATTCTTGGGTGCTGAAATTGTAATCGTTTTGGTTATTTCAAGCATTGAAAAAATCCTGTTTTCACTTAGCACCATTTTCGATACGCTAACCAGCATGCAAAAAGCGCTTTCTTTTCAGGGAAACAAACAGATTGAATTCACTTCGAACGAAGAAAACAGAATTCCAATTGAATCTATTGACTTCATTGAAGCTACCGGAATATCTCCTTTCATTATTGAGAGAGGTAAAATATATGACTTAGGTGGAAATCTAGGTAACTGTAAAAAGTTACTTCAGAGCCTTGATCTTCGAAATGAAAACACATATGGATTGAAATGTAATGGACATGATCTCAAGAATATTTCAGTTTACGATTTTAAATCTAGAACAGCATGGTGCGATCACCTTCCCGTTATACTTGAAGACTCTTTCTTTGCAAATGTTAAATGGAACACCCAAGCAAGCAACGAAGAAGTAATTGCTGCTGCAGAACTTGTTGGCCTGAATCAATTCTATGCACACTCCAATAAAGGTATTTATTTAGATACTCAACACCGCGATTCATTTTGGTCCTTAGAAAACCGAGCGCTACTGGAATTAGCCCGAGCCATTGTCGCAAAGCCCGATCTTCTTGTCTTACGCAACCAATATATATTACAGCATCCGAGAGGACTTGGAATTATTCAATCGGAATTCAAATCATCGATTGTGCTAATTCATAACATCACAGAATTACCACTGACCGGTGTGAAGAAAATTCAAATTAATTAATTGATGGAAAAGAATCACCTACCTCTTTTAGATGAAGTAAATTCTTCCAATCAATTTACTTCTTGGAACAAGATAGAACAGCGTTCTAAGAACATTCGTACTGCTCGAATTTTATTAATTGCTTTTTCGATAATCATTGGAATCCTTTGTATTCCCTGGACTCAGAACATTAACAGTTCAGGAAGTATTATTTCTCTTAATCCGGATTCACGTCCACAATCCGTTGAAACCATTATTGGCGGCAGAGTGGAAAAGTGGTTTGTACAAGAAGGTGACAGTGTGAAAAAAGGTGATACAATATTATTTATTTCCGAAATTAAAGTAGATTATTTCGACCCGAACCTTGTTCAAAACACAGAATCACAATTACAGTCGAAGGAAAGCGCACTTGAAGGATATATGTCTAAAATTGCTTCACTCGATCTTCAAATCAACGCAATGCTCAATGGCAAGGGGGTGAAGAAAGATCAGGCTTATGCGAAAATTGAGCAAGCCCAATTGAAGGTAAAAACAGACAGCACGGATTTATTGAATGCAGAGCGTAATACTGCAATTACAGAAGAACAGTTCAAACGTTACGAGCAATTGTACAAAGAGGATCTTATTTCAAAAACAGAATTGGAAACGCGCAGAATGTCTTATCAAAACGCATCTACAAAAGTTCTTGAGTGCAGAAATAAATTTTACATTTCGAAAAATGAATTGCTCAACACTAGACGCGAGCTAAGAGCCATTGACGCGGAATACAGTGATAAAATTTCTAAAGCAGAAAGCGAGAAGTATGCTTCCATGTCTACCATGTATTCTGCCGAAGGTGAGTTAACAAAGCTTCAAAATCAATTCAACAATTACGATCGTAGAAATGGATTGTATTACATTTTAGCTCCTCAAGATGGATTCATCAGTAAAACTTCGAAGTCTGGAATTGGAGAGACTGTAAAAGAGGGTGAAGAAATTGCGCGAATCAGTCCATTTGGATTTGCTCACGCTGTAGAGATTTTCATTCATCCTGTAGATATGCCTCTGGTGCATGCCGGAGAGCAAGTGCGTTTAATCTTTGACGGATTTCCTGCTTTCGTAATAAGCGGCTGGCAGCATATTTCTAAAGGAGTTTATAACGGCACCATTTTAAACGTAGATCCTGCTCTTCATGAATCGGGAAAATTCAGAGTTTTAGTTAAACCCTCCGATGGGGAACAATGGCCCAATGCGCTCAAACAAGGAGGAGGTGTTCAAGCGATTATGTTATTGAACGATGTTCCGGTTGGATATGAATTGTGGCGTACGTTTAACGGATTCCCACCAGACTTTTATTCACCCGATCAATCGAAAAAGAAATCTGAAGAAAAGTCGAAATGAAAATATTAATCTTTCCGTTCCTCGTTTTCGTTCTTCTTTCATCGCGCGTTTCTTCGCAAGAGTTAACCCTTACGGAATATTTGAATTGGGTATTGGAAGAACATCCGCTTGCTGAAAAAGCAAGATTGAATCCGCAAATGCGAAATGCGCAATACTTGCAAGTCAAAGGTTTGTTCGATCCACTTTTAGAAAGCAAATTCAAAAATAAATTTTTCAGTGGAACCGAATATTATTCAACATCCGAGACATCGCTTTCCTACAACACACCTTATGCAATTGGATTGGTAGGGCATTTCGATGTGAATTCAGGAAGCTATGTTAATCCGGCAGACTACACTTCGAATGCCGGATTATTATCTCTTGGCGTTTCCATGCCCTTGATTAAGGGATTGGTCATAGATGAACGACGCATGGCTAAACGCAGAGCAGAAGTATTGTTGGAAGCGGGAAATCTTGAACAACAATTGGCTTTGAATGAATTGCTTTCGCAAAGCGTACAATTGTATTCCGACTGGTATTATTCCGTTCAGAAAAACAACATCATTGACTCGTTGGTTTCAAACAGTGAACGAAGATTTTTCGCGGTTAGGTCGCGCTACTTAGGCGGAGATCGTTCAGCTATTGACACTCTTGAAGCATATGTGCAAAATCAGAATCGCTTGCTTCAATTTCAAGAATCGAAATTAGAGGTCATTAAATCGCGCATTGCCTTGGTTTCCTTCCTTGAATCGCGCGATGAAAATAGAGTCGCAATTTTGAATGAAACCATTTCACCTTCTTCCAATTTCAAAAATGAATTGGCTCCGTT
>CANIBZ010000052.1 GCA_947466425.1 Flavobacteriales bacterium | reverse complement strand
TCCTTTAATTGCTGAGTTGAAGAATTTGGAAGAATTAGATCTGAACAGAAATGCTTTAATTGAAATTCCCGATGAAATTGGTGATTTGAAAAAGCTGAAGAGACTTACCTTGAGTTACAATAAGCTAACAGGTTTTCCTGAAGCCATTTTGAATTTGAAGGGATTGGAATGGCTCGAAATCGGTAGTCAAACTATTACAGAACTTCCAAAGAGTCTTAAAGATCTTTCAAGTCTTAGTCATTTAGATTTGAGCTTTTCTGGGTTAAAAGAAGTGAATGATTCTATCGGTGATTTGAAAAGTTTGCAAACATTAAATTTGGAAAGGAATGATATTGTTTCAATTAGTGAGAGTATAGGTAAATGCCAAAAACTCACAAGGCTTAATGTGAAAGTAAACGCTTACTTGGACGCCATTCCTGAGTCCGTTGGGACTTTGAGCAATTTGGAAGAATTGGATCTTTATGGGTGTAAGAAGCTTTTGAAGTTCCCATCAAAGGGCACCAATTTAACAAAGCTAAGAATCCTCGATATATCCGGTAGTCTTTTCACTGAATTGCCCGAAGCAATTTTTGATATGAATGCATTGGTAGAATTAAGGATGAGTGATGTCCCAATTTCGAAATTGGATAAAAGAATTAAAGGACTTGTTAATTTGGAATATCTATGTTTGTTTTCAACGAAAATATCAGAGCTTCCAAGCGAAATCGGCGAATTGAAAAGTTTGAGTAAGTTGGAATGTTCTACTTTGAAAAGTCCTTTGCCAGACAGTTTTTGCAACCTAAGTAATCTGAAGAATCTTAATGTTAGTTTTGATATGCTAGAGAATCCTTTGCCAGAGGATTTTGGTCAATTGAAGAGTTTAGAAGATTTCTCAACGTGGTCAAAGAATTTGAGTCAATTGCCCGCTTCGTTTGGCAAGTTAGATAACCTGAGAAGGTTGAGTTTAAGATACACCAAATTTGAGACGTTCCCTCTTGTTCTAACAGAGTTGAATAGCATAGGGCATTTAGATCTAATGTATAATTCATTCGCCGAAGTTCCAGAGGAATTGGCTAAAATGAAATCACTACACTTAATTCACTTTGATAACAATCCGTTAGCAAGTTCCGCTGCTATGAAAAAGAAATGTGCGGCTTTGTTGCCAGGGGTTTATTTCTCTTTTTAAAATTTTAATCGAAAATCGTCAGAATGGGAATTACAGAGAATAGTGCTTGCGCCGTAATGGTGTTTAACCGCAAGTTTAATCAGCAGGAAAATCGATTTGAAATTGCCGAAGATTTTTTCGAGGAATTTGAAAATTGCGATGTGCTTGGCGAATTTTATTTGTTTTCCAATGAAATCGGTAAGGACTCTGAAGAGGATGTTTTTTTAGTGGATATGAAGTTTGAAAATATTGAAGCTACTCAATTGTATTACTATTTCGCAGGTAGAGTGGCGAATGCCAGTTATTACACAAAAAGAATTGTTGAACTTCATGTCTTTAGTGTTCAAGAGGTAGCGGAATTAGTAAGTTCAAATGATCTAAATGAATTTATTGCTATTAAAGAGAAGGTCGTAGCTCCCCAACATCACGTGGTCTTTAATAATGGCGAAGTAGAGTTTTTGGGGGAGATGTATGATGTTATGAGCTGATTGGACGAAGTACGTCGTTATTTGGGATCAACACATAGCCAATGTATATGAAGACTGAAAATTAATGGAGTTATAAACTAAAAAATAAATGTTGAATCCAGGATTAACACCGGAATTATTAGAGAAATACTCGAATGAAAAATTTGGTTACGGCAATCCTGGTTTAGGTGAAAATCCTACCGTGTGGTTTTTGGGTCCTGAGGAAAAGGGGAGCTACGAGCAATTACAAGAGAGAGTTCAAGCTTGGTTTTTGGTTGCTAATAGTAATGAGAACTTTATAGATATTGAGATGTTTCATAAGGCTTTAGATGTGATTCAAAACAAGACGTTCGCGGATTATTATTTCGGACCTAATAACGTAACACAACGGACATGGAAAGGTATTATCGAAGTATTATTTGGATTTGATGACAACCCAATTCCAGATTTAAATAGTAAAAGGAGTTATCAGCGGAATAGTTTTGGTAGAAGCGACAGCAGCAATTGTATTATTGAACTGTCTCCATATCAGAGTGCGGCTTTGTCGGATGTCGATTTCGACAATAAGGAGAATGTAATGAAGGCAGCACTTCCAAATAGAATTAAAAAGGTCGGTCAGTTAATAGTCAAACATCGTCCTAAGGTTGTGTTCATGCATACAAAAGCCTATTGGTCGAATTTTGAAAAAGTAATTGCAGAAGCTGAAGGACTAGACACGTTTAACAAAGAAAAAATTCAAGAGGCCGGAAATTTCAGATATTATCAAGGATATTTTTCATTTTATGCGCTTATCCCAGCTCCTTCATTTGCAATCAAGGGAGGACCCGAGACATGGTTTAATCTTGGAAAAGAGATAAAAAGATTAGCTGTTATAAGCTAGGCACTTAATAGTTCGAAAAAAGCAACGAATTAAACTAGACCTAGATCTCCTTCTTTCTCTTTTGAAACAGAAAAGAAAACACTAATATTGTTACTTATTATTATCGCTAAAGAAATAATCAAAATTAAAAACACACCCTATGCCTAAATTCATTTGGTTCGAGTCATTCACCACAATAACAAAGTACTCAGCGGAGATTACTGAAGAGCAAGCTGAATTGTTTAAAAATGATCCTGATAAATTCTTCGAGACCGTTTCCTATCAAGATAATTCAAACTTGGAATGGGATAAAATCACCAATGAAGATTGGTACGACCACGATTTAGAAGAAGAATAATTCAAAACATAAGGAGATGTTATACATCAAAGAAGATTTAATTAATGAAATCAGAGACAGAGATGTCGTTCTGTTTGTGGGTGCCGGTCTAACCATCAATCTGGGTTTGCCTTCTTGGAATATGCTTATAGATTTGATGGCTAAAGAATTGAATCTAGATGCAGAGAAATTTAAGAAATCTGGAGATTTCTATGAGCTTTCTGAATACTATAAACTGAAGAAAGGATCCATTGGTCCCTTGAGAAGCTGGATGGACGTTAATTTCCATTCAAATAAAATTGAAATAGGTAATTCGAAAATTTTTAAAACACTGGTCGATTTAGATTTTCCAATCATCTACACAACCAATTACGATCGTTGGGTTGAGTTCGCCTACGACCACTACCAAAAGGACTACACGAAAATCACGAATATATTCGACTTAACAAAAATCACCGGTGGCGTCACACAAATTGTAAAGTTTCACGGTGACTTTGATGATGACGAATCAATCGTACTTTCTGAATCGAGCTATTTCGAGAGACTTTCGCTCGATAGTCCGTTAGACATGAAACTACGCGCCGATACCATGGGCAAAACCATTTTGTTCATTGGTTATTCCTTAAGTGATATCAATATCCGATACATGCTCTATAAAATGAACAAGTATTGGTCTAACAGCGGATACCACGGAGTTAAGCCAAAGTCCTATATCTTTATGGTTGAAGACAATCCTGTAAAACGGGCGTTATTGAATGAAAAGGGAATTGAAACAATAGTCGCAAATATTGACGACGATAGAACAGCTTTGGAGGATTTTTTAATCCAGTTGAGAGAGCGAAGTTTGAAAGCTAAAAAAGATTAGGTGGGTATCATGACCGAAAACACATTGCCAAAAATAGAAGCCGCCATCATTAAGGTGGTTGGGATATTTGATTACAATAAAAAATTCGCTGCGAGACTTTCGAGTGATTTAGGTTTCGAAAGTATTCACAGCAACAACCCGAAAGAAAGGGAGAGTGCCGAGCAGTTCTATCGCGATAAGTACTACAAAGAGTTCAATGAACTCATGCTCACGCAATCGGGAGAGAATGCCGTTCAGTCGTTCAGCAAGAAATGCAGTCACCGCATTCAATTCGTAAAGCGTGGAAATGAAATTGTCGGCAATGTAAGCGAAATAGAATTGCATTTGTTCGACAATCAAATAGGTGTCTTCTCCATTTCAGTAGATGCTCAGGAACTTGAATTCAATTACGTTTCAGACTTACTTTATTTTCTGAAGATGTTCGGTGCTCGTGTTGAAAATGAGAATATCGAATTACACGAGTGGATTTCCAAATACGCGTTAGATGGTATAGCCCTTCGTTCGAATACTTCAAATTTTGTAGATTCAGACGAATACAGCGGATCGAAATTCAAAATATATTCTGCCTTTAGTGTTGATGAATCGGTTGCTGGAAAAGATTACAACCGCGATCATTTACTTTATGAAATCGGCACCGGTTCAATGCTCGGAAGTGTGGCAAGCGGTGGTTATTTCACACCTTCTGCTGAGTATTTCAAGGAAATAATGAAACACCGAGTGAGCGCTTTCAATTCAAGTACCGCCCTGGCATTACTCGATTCATATACCGTAATTGGACAGAATTTGTTTTATGCCAGTGGGGCAATTAATCCATTCAATTTCGGTTCTTACAATCGAATTTATTTTTCAATTTACCTTTTCAATTTGCATCTGAAATACAACGTGTTTAGATTCAATGCGAAGTTCAAAGAAGATCCCGTTCAATATAAATCTCGATTCGAAGATTTTATAAATGAATACAACTTCAGTCATATTTCGTTCGACTTTCTTCCCAATTTAATTTATTCGAAAATGCGGGCTGCGTTGGGTGTTGAATTAGAGATTAAAAACTTTGAAAAGAGATTGAAGAGTCTAGCAGCGAATATTCAGGAACAGCAAGAGAAAAGACAAGCAGCTTTGTTAACGGTGATTTCAATCATTTCATCAATCTCTATCATTGACCCAGTTCTCGAATTGGCTGATGCGGCCAAAGAATATTGGGAAATAGATAGCACCTTGTTCCGGGTGTTAATGACTGTTATAACTGTTAGCATTGCTATTCCAGCATTAACATACCTTTTTCCATACCATTCAAAAAAGTTTTGGAAGGCATTTAATTCATTTTTTAAAAATGATTGAGTTAACCGAAAAGGCAGAGAAGCATCTGGCAATTCATTTCGGTAATTCCAATTCAGCAGGGAGTGTTTTTTTTACGCACGTATTTGCAAGTCCAAGAGAGTTGCATGAATACATAAATAGCTGCGAACCGTCTGAGGTAATTTCGCAATCGGAATTCCGCGAAGCGCTAATCTTTCATGCCGCTGAAGCCGTTGGGAATTCAGGAATTATTCAGCGAAGCCAAGTGAGTATTGAAAATATTATTTCGGAAACACGAAATGGATTTCAAGTGGAAGTGGCCTTATTGGAGGAACTCGAATTGGCTTATGAATTTTGTGTAATTACGGAAAAGAATAACGGTCAATCTTCCATCGTTACCGCCTTCCCCGGAGGGTATTCTCTTTCTTTTCCTTATGAAGGACAAACGGCAGAGGAGTTTGAAAAATCAACAGAATTCTGGCAGGAGTATATCCTCTGTCGAAAAAATAAATAAATATTTAAAGAAATGAATCAGCAAGACCTTCCTAAAAATTTTCGCGATGTCTTAGAGGATATCGAAAGATGCAGAGAGAAATCTGCGCGTCAGAAGTACTTGCTCGACTTGAGTGAGGGATTACTTATTCACGTGTGCGCCTTTGTTTTAGGCGAGTATAAATACAGCGGAATTTCTTCGTTGGAATTGGAAAAACTGTTGTTGAAGAACAATAGAAATTTAAGTTTCGGAACCTACTTACTCTTCCTTCGTTCAACCATGGAAGTGTTAAACAAGGGCGGTTATAAATCGAAATTGAATAATCTCGTTTGGGAAAACAATGAATGGCCCGAAGTGAAAAGATTTGAAGTGTTGTTCGATGCAGTGAAGGGGAAAATAGATAACCTCGAAGGGCTGATTCTAGAAGCCGAAGCGAATAAAGTTGCCCTTGCGCCTCAAGGAAAAACCAATGTGATTAAGTTTTTCGATAAGGTCGTAAATCTTAGAAACCGTGTGGCGCATCCGCACAAAGTGGTGAAGGACAAAGAAGTAAACTGGCCGCACAACGAAGATTATTTCAACGCAATTAATCCACCCCTTGAAAAGGCGTTAATGTTCTTAATTGAACAACTTCACGATGCGTGGTCGTATCGCTTTTATCGCGTTTCAGAGAGTGAATCGAATACCCTTCAAATTGAATCAGAAGATTCGAGTGAGTACGAAGAAGTAAGCTTTAGTCATAACCTTGAAAAAGGAATTCGCGTTTTAGTGAATGAAAATTTCGATCTAATTGTAAGTGATTGGAAGGTTTTACTTCAGGCGAGTGAAGAGGCTTTGGCGTTCATTGAGAAGGAAAATGAAAACCTTCGGAAAATGGCTTCAGTAGAGGAGTTGAAGGAACAAATTGTGGTTGCGCTCGACGATGAACAGATAAGTCTAGAAGAGTTTAAGTTCTTCGAATCGATATCGCGTGTTAAATTAGGATTGTCTTCGGCAGAGATGAAATCTCTTGTTATAGATGTTGCGAAATCGATGAACATTGAAGATCCGTTTCCTGAAATTGACAAGCGTTTTATAGATGCAATTGATGAAGCCATTCAATCAAAATCATTCAATGATTTTGTTCTGCGATTGATGGGTGAGCAATACGGTGTTGATGCGGTAATGTTCGAAACAATAGTAGATGAACGGGCCGCTGCATTGAACATTGATCCGCTAGTGGCAAGACAATCGACTCAGATTAATTTCAACCCCACGCAACTCGATGCGTTCGTGCGCATGCACAATGCAAGAAATTGGATTCGCTCGATTCATACGTTGAACAAAGGAGTAGGTGATAGCAATTACAAGATTACCGGAGACGTTTCCGTAAGTGGAACCAAAGAAAACCTGCACAAACAAGCTTTTTCGGATGTACTTCATTTTGTAAAAACGAAATTAAATACATTCGATTCCGAGGGTTCATTAACCTGGGATGCCCATGTGAATCAATGGCAAATTGGCGCCATGACAGGGTATATTTGGACGTGCTTTTATCCGAAGAATGTTCTGACCAAATCATTCATTGCGCTGCATGTGAGCGTTTATCAAGATGGAAGTGTAGCCATAGGTCTGTTACCCGATTGGAAGGATTATTCCAAAATTGAAAATTATCATTTGCTGAAGCAAGTGACGCGTCGTGTTCTCGATGAATTCGTGAAAAATTACGGCAAGGAAATTTCGAAATATGAAAACCTGTTCTTATGGAATTACAACAATTCGGCGTTCGACACGCTGAGCAATGCGGTTTCCGAATACGAATGGGTGTTGCGCGAAGATTATAATTTCGAGCAGATTCAATTTATGCTGTTACCTGAAGACTTAACGAATAGCCCTCAGGCGATTTCTACGTCGTTTGACATTTCATTCAATCTATTCAATGGAATAATTCCGGAAATAATAAACGATTATACCCTCATTGCTTCAGATCCCGAGGATCCCTTCAAAATTCATTTCGACGCGTGTAAACTTTTGTTGAACGACTTGGTTCAAGTTATTTCTACATACAGATCGGCACATGCAGTGAGCAGCAATTCAGGAACCGTCTCAGAGAATCTCATCAACGGTTTTGTAGGATACACCATAGAGGCTACCGAGGAAAAACAAAAGATTAATTTCCATTGTCAGGTTTATTTCGATTACCTCAAGAAGAAATTTTATGTTGAATTGAAGTTCTCTGCAACAGAAGGATTCAACGCTTGGCACAGCGCTATTTCGAAAGCGTTCTCGTCTTATGAAATGCAAGATGCAGATGTTGAATTGTTTAAACGAAAAGGGATTTGGTTAGTACGTTACAGCCAAGCTGAAATGACTGAAGTGATAAACAACGCTCCGGCATTTGTTGCGAATGCACTGGAAGCACTTGTCCTTCTTTTCGCAAATGAAGCTGTTAACCCTCTTGGATTTCAATACAGTCACGAACAGTTCACTTCGAATCAGCCAGCTGTTGATTCGTTGTTGGAAGCAGTGTCGACTAAAATGGAACCTTTGCTTTCCAACAAGAGAAGGTCAGAACGAAGAATCTTTCAGCAGTTGAAGTATACCGATTGTGTTTCCATGAATGAGAATCACAAATCGCAAACGCTGCGCTGGGGAATAGATTTCAGCAACCATCAGATGCTACCGTTTGTTTCAGTTCAATTGGAAAGTGACACGAGCAATGTGCAATTAACTCAGAGCTTGAGGTCTTATGCCGGCAGCAATGAAGGATGGACTGTTATTTCAGAAAATCAAGAAAGTGCAGAGCACCCATCAGAATGGAATGTTTGGAACAATTCAGGAGCTGTTGTTTCTGCAAGTTCTTCTTGGAATAAGAAACACGGACATGAGCAGGCGAAATTAAATTTGGAAGAGGGCATTGCGAATTGGTCTACCAAAACGAACGATCTGAATCAATGGATTCAAGCCGATTTTGGCGAGAAGAAACTCATTCAGAAGGTGGCTATTCAAGGAAGATACAACAGGGAGCAGTGGGTATCGAAATTCAAGATTCTGGTGAGTTTAGATGGAAAGAAGTTTGAAGAAATAGGTGCGGGGTTCGAAGGGAATTGTGATCAAAAAACAGTTGTGGAAGTTGCGTTAGAATCCAATGCAGTTGGAAGATATGTTCGAATAGTCCCAACGGAATGGCACGGCCACATTAGTATGCGATTCGATGTTCAGACAAAGAATTTTAGTGAATTTCCATTTGAAATAAACTTCAAAAAATTCACAAATAATTTAACTGAAATGGAATTGTTGAGTCAAGAAATTTCAACTGTTGTTTCCGATCTTCAAAAAGATTTTCCTGGTAAATTTGGATTGGCGAAGTAAACGTTAAAGCGTTTTTTTAATTTGGAAAAATAACTTTCCACGACTTGTCGTCTAAATAAACACGACAGGTGTCGTTCACGAGTGCGCAATTTATTTTGAAATTTGTGCTGGTTCCGATTAGGGTGCGTTGATACGTAAGAGACCAGTTTCCGGTGCTTGTTTCTTTAACTCCAGCGCGTTTCATGGTGTAACCGAAGTCTTGTTCTCCGAGAGTTTCGATGAATGCAGAACGTTTCATTGAAGTGACATAAGGACCGTAAAAAAACGGAACCATCTTTTCGTATTGTTGGTTCTGATGCAAGATCTTTAAATAGCTCAGGACATCGGTGTTGTAAAAGCACAAAGGGTTTTTGTAAAGGCAGCTTTGCGCATTGGTTGCGTAACACATAGAAAGCAGGGTAACGACTAAAATGAAATTTCTCAGGTGTTTATTTATTTTCATAGCCGAAACCGTTTGAAAAGGTGTAATAGAATTTGTCAATGGCAATAAGCGGACGTGCATCGTACATGGAATTAAAATTGATTTGCAATTGAAAGCGGTCGGAAATTTCAGTTGAGAGACTTATGTTACTTGCCAATCGCATGGCACCATTAGCATTGGCAAAGGGTAGCTGATAATAATTCACGATACTCAATTCTGTTTTTTTGCCAATTTGAAAATAGAGCCGAAGCATGTTGTTCGATTTCAATACGCCATTGCGAAGTTGTCCTTCTTGTGAATCGGGTGACCCCGATATATTCCAAATTTCATTTTCGTAAAATATTCCGGTTGCCACCTGAATGCTTATTTTATCTTTTTTAAGGGCTTGCCAACGAAGGTTTCCGCCGAGTAATTGTCGTTGAACCAAACCGCGACCGCGATCGAGTTGGTGTTGCGCAAAAAGTTGCGGTGCCACTTTATTTAAAAAGTTTGGAGTATACCGAAGATGAATAAATCCGCCGTTAATCAATTCTGTCCCTACGATACCTGTATTGAAATACTGTCCGTTTAACAACACCTGATGTTTGTCGTTGTAATGATAAACGCTTTCCAACAGCCCGTCTATTTCATAAACGGTTTCATTCTGTTGTGAAAGGTTGAAATTCGCCCCGAATCCATATTTGAAGTCATGTTTGCTTAAAGAGTCTTTGGTAAGCGTAGGGTCTTCGATGTTTAGAATTTGAGCGGAACATTCGCGCGAAACAGAGAAGAGATTTAAACAAATAATTAAGGAAAGTGAAGAAATATATTTCATGTTTTGTAATGGAGGAGTAAAAATACATGAATTAGTTGAGGTTTGTATCGGAGTATTTATATTTGAAAATTAATAAAAAATCAATCAAATGGCTCAAGTTAAAGTTAGTTATAAGTGTCCGAAGTTCCACGGAGGTGGTTCGGCAACCCATGAAGAAGTGTTTGATATCCCTGATAACCTGTCTAGAGATGGAAATAGAATTCGTGAGTTTCTAGCCCAGAAGTTCAACGTTGGCCCACATGATGTAACTGTTTTTAATTCCAACGTTTTATAATTCTCTTATGGCACATCAATCTACGCTTGGTTTCACTTGTATGTTGGACTTCAACAAGGAACCTTAATCGCAAAGATTCAAAATTAAAAAGTCAAATAATGTCCTAATTCTTAACGCCAATAAGAAAGTAAAATGGAAATTGAGAAATTGTTTCTTAGATTTTTAGAAGAAAGTAAGCAACAAGATTCGGATATCGAATATTGTTTGCTGCAGAGTTCGGTAGAGCCGACCATTCGCTTCAAATTTGGCTCTTGGTTAAATAAGTGTTTGAGAGATCGTGTCCATTTAAATTTAATGGAGGCGAATAGATTGGATTTGGTTGTCGGTGTCGATGATCATGTTTACTTCATTGAATTTGGACATATGCTGAATCTTCTGCAGCACGGGGCTGATTTTAACAATTGGAAAGTTGATTCCGATAAGAAAAAAATAAAGGGTAAAGTGGAAAAGATGGTCTCGAAAATAGAGAAAATGGAAATGGGTGAGTATAACCAATATTTCTTAGGTAAGAAAAAGATATATGCTTTTTGCAGTCTTTTCTCAGATGTTAAGGTTTGTCCTAACAATGGAGCATACGAGACTTTAATGGGTACAGGCAGTTTAAATTCAGGTACCCTTTTTAAATATGGCAAATTGTTTTCGTATAAAAAATCGAAAGAATATTTTGAAAATTACAGCTCTCATCTCAACAAGGAGTATTCTACGGAGGAATTGACTTATCCAACGGGCTATAAGGAAGTTTGCATTATTCCTGAAAAACTCTCGTTGCATTATAAATTCGATTTTTTGGAAGAAGATTAGTTAGAAAAAAAATAACTATTTGTTTTAAGAAGGATATTCGAGAGGAGAAAAGGGTAGGAGTTAAACTTTAAAAGAACGGATTATCTTTGTTAAAGAACAGCATATATTTAACAACTTTATATTTTAAAAAATGCAGAACGATTATTTAAATGAAATCCTAGTTTCTAATTCAAAGAACGAAAGCAATTTACCTGACTTACTCAATAACGTGTGGGAGAGCAAAGACTGGGGTTACAAAACTCCTTGCCTTTACGTTGAATGGACTGAGGGCGGTGCTGAGGATCCTATGTTGGCACCTTGTGTTCTATATAGCGAGAATTTAAATCCTTTGCTCGAGATTATTGGCGAAGAAGCTTCAAGCGGTGTTTTGCAAATGCTTGCGAAGTTTGAAGAGGATTATGGCAAGAGACAAATCACAAGAAGTGTTTTGTATGACATCATACAATATCTTGAAAAAGCTGGATATAAGGTCATTGCTGCAATTAGACCAACTGAATGGTATAACGCGTTTTTTGTTAGTAAGCAGAACGAAAATGTTATCCCACACTTATTGTTGCACCATTTTTTCGAAGCTAAGAATTGTGCGGAAGGTTGGTTCGATGATTTTTTCAGTGATTATAACAAAACACTAAATGAGTATTTAAATGATGAGTATTCTCATCTATTTGATCCGCGTTATGCGGCCAAAGGAGTTGATTTCAATGAGAGAAATGAATTGAAATTTATACTTGAAGAAGATGAGTTTTCTTTTAAATCCTGTCGAGACAACTTGGAGGTATTAAACTTGGACGAGGTGTTTTTTGAAATCGCGAAAAAGGGTTTGTTTTCGGCAAAGAAGTTTTGCTAGATCTTTAAATATAATTTCTAAATTAATCTAATGCTAATAATTACGATACCTTCAAAGAGAATTGAAGCTGCAAGCTATGACTTTAACCAAAAGATGAATTGGGATGATGCTAAAAAAGCGTGCTTGGAATTAGGAGAGGATTGGCGATTACCGAATAAAGCTGAAATAGAGCAGCTGTATAGAAATTACTTTTTAAATGGGGAAGGTAATTTTAAATTAGGCAATTATTGGCTGCAAGAATCAGAGGATGCCGCTTGGTCTATTGATTTTGCAGGGAAGTTGGAGTATTCAAGCTACGATTTATATATGAGAACGCACGCGTTCTTCAATGTTAGGGCTGTTCGGGAAATTTAAATTTTCTGGCTCTGCAATGAAAAACACGAAATGGATTTTGCTTCTATCAATAACTTTAAATGTAGCGGCTTTGTTTTTTATTCTAACAAATCAAGAATGCAAGGATCCCGAGTCTAATTTACTCGGTCGAGAGGAGAAACAACCAGAAATGACCTATTGGTTGAACAGACAAGAATTATTCGAATCGCTTCCGAAGGATAGTAATTCAATCGTTTTTCTTGGGAATAGTCTAACTCAGAATTTCGAACTCTCAGAATTTTTTCCGAATTATAAAATAAAGAACCGCGGTATCAACGGCGATGTTTCTGCGGGAATTTTGAATCGAGTAAAATCAATTGCCGCTCTTCATCCGAGTAAGATTTTTGTCGAGATGGGAATCAATGATCTTGGGACAGGTGTGTCAAGGGAAAGTATTTTGAAGAATTATAACTCCCTAATTGATTTTATCCAAAGTGAATGTAAGTCTACGAAAATCTATATGCAGAGTACATTTCCTGTAGAGAATAGCGTTGGTCTTTATCCAACTTTCTGCAATGAACGAGTGAATGCACAAGTCGTTAAGCTGAACACATCGCTTCAAGAGTTGGCAATAGAGAAGAAAATAACATTTGTGAACGTGTATCCCGAGCTAGAATTAAACGGACAATTAAATCCGAAATACAGCG
>CANIBZ010000051.1 GCA_947466425.1 Flavobacteriales bacterium | reverse complement strand
CAATTGAAACAATCCCTGCGGCAACTTTTGAATTTTATTACCCTTTAGATTCAATTCCTCCAACCAAGTCATCAATCCAATGCCCTCAGGAAGCTCAAGAATCTTTGATTCTTCGTTTGATGGCATATTAACCTTCACTTCCATTTCCTTAAAAAAGCCTTTTTCGTATTGACGATTCGACCATGTATTCCATTGTAGATCGAGACTTCGAATTTTCTTAAAATGATTAACTGAATCGGGCAACAAAACTCTATTCAACATGGCCACAGATTCAACCCTTAAGGTATCTACCTTTCCTTTTGCAATTATCTCTTCAATTCTGCTCAATGGAACGTTTAACCATGATTTATTAATTACCAAAACATTCTTTGGGTACTTCAATTCAACGTGCACCTTTTTGATTGCATCCCAACCCAAATTATATCGGTATGTATTGAAAGCTATAAAATCATTAATTTCCTTAAAAGGATTCTCGTAAACAAACAGCTCTTTCAAAGAAGTGAGCTTCTCTAATTCCTCTGGAATACGCTCCAATCGATTCATAGAAACATCGAGCCATTCCAAGTTCTTAAGATTCGCTATCCTGCCGTCTAACGATGTAATTCCGTTTTGCGTCAAATCAAGTCTTCTCAGGCTTGACAATTTGAATAGCGAATCTGGAATAGCAGAAACCTCTGTTCGAATCACACTAAGTTCTTCTAGATCTTGCAGGTCGCCAATATTTTCTGGAATGGCTAGTAGCTTCTTTTTTGAAAAATAATTACCGCGAACTTGAACTACTTTGATTCCCTTGAGCCATTCTATTTTTCCAGTTGAAAAATGACTGTCATAGGCATCTGAAGCGATTCTTACAATCTTTGTTTGAAGCACCTCAAAAATTGCAGGATAGAAAGTCGTTGGAATAACTTCAAATTCTTTTGTAATTGTTAAAGTTCCAGCCGGCTCGAAATTCTGTTCGTTGCGGTAGTATTCAAAATCGGATTTGTACGTTGGTGAGGTTCTTAAGCGCGGAGCGTTTCTATACATTGCGGGCAACGAATTGTCTGGAGCAAAAGCAACCAGCAAGAGTCGCTTGATCTCTGACGTCGCTGCATCCTCTCCCTTTGGCTGCTGCAATTTTCCACCTAGCCAGTATTTGTTTATGGCTTCAACTTTAATTTCGCTTAGTCCATCGATTATTATTTGATGGTCGGCAAGTGATGCGAATAACTCTTCTATTTTTTTCATGTTAACACTTCGTTACGTTTAGTGCTTTTCCTTCTAACGTGATGCATATTGCACCATTCTTGACCTGCATAAAATTTACGGGGCCGATTTCTTCAACTAAATGATAAGCGCGTTTTTTTTTCAATTTTTCAAATGTTTCAAAAGAATTAAATCGTATTCTTCTGTTACGCGTTTGCCTCGATAGACAAAAATACACTCTGCAACAAGATTGATTCCCTTATAAAAAACATTTTCAACAGTCATTTTTATATCGCCGGATTTTAGTGATACGACATCCCCCGTTGAAAAGGCTATTTCTCCATTCTCCCATTTGCCTTCTATTCTTTCGCCACTTGAATGGGTTAAAACACCCCAACCGTTTCGCTCTCCATTTAAATATGCACCTTCGTAACTATTACCACTGTCATAAATTACCTTGACATTTCCCGAAATAAAATTATCCTCTTCCCATGTTCCTTCTTTCCATGTTCCATCCACACCAGTTAATTTCCCCTGACCGTTAAAGTTTCCCCTAACAAAATCACCTTCGTAATAACTTCCAGTAGGCCAAGTGAATCGACCTTTACCTTCACGAAAGCCATTCAGCATTTCGCCTTCGTAATGACTCCCGGAATCTTCGGTGACTTTGGCTATGCCTGATATGAATTCATCAACTTTCCAAATTCCATTGTAATAATCACCGTTTGGAAAAGATTTGATGCCTTCACCATGGAAGCAGTGGTTAACAAAATCACCGCTGTAAGAAATTCCAGACACCCATGTATACACTCCTTTACCATGCATCATGTCGTTAGAAAAATCACCTTCGTAACAATGCCCCGGTAAAGTAACTTTTCCCTTTCCGTGGCGCAATCCATTTATTCGCTCACCTTCGTATGGAGATTCATCTTCACAAACCGCTGTATTTTCAGAGCTCTCAACCTCTTCCGCCTCTATACCTACCACCCATTCACCATCTTTCATCATACCCTCTGAAACCTCTCCAACTTCATTGGTGATTTTTGCTTTCCCCTCTAACAACTCACCGTGTGCAAAAACACCATCCATAAAATCGCCATTGGCCCATGTATAGACTCCCTTACCATTCAATTGTAGTTCTTCATCAAATACACCACTCGCCCAACTTCCATCTACCCAAGTAATTTTACCTTCATGCAACATTCCATCTTCATCAAAATCCCCCTCTTCAAATGACCCATCTTCATAGGTTACCTTTCCAGAGGAAAGCATAAAATCGATGAAGTCACCTTCTTCAATAATTTTTTCCCCGTCTTCATCAATTGACTCCGCTTTACCTCTCAAAAAAATGTCATTATTCCACTCCCCCTCGTATCGAACACCATCTTCATCTGTAAATACATGAAAGCCTGTTTTTATAAATTCTGATGGTACCTTTTTCTCTTTACTCTCAACCAAAATGGCATTCCACTTTTGTTTCAATTCTCCCGGTTCTAATCCCTTCTTCCATCGACCTTCAAAACCAGATTCGTGAAAAGTAAGTTCCATAATTCCAGTAACATTAACGGCTGTATTGTTGAATGTCGCTTTTAACACTCCATCCTTAAGAACACCTGTTAGGCTGCCGTTAGTGTAAGTCCCTATGTACAATCCGTTGGACACTTCAATAAAAGTTACACTGTCGTTGCCGCCAGTTAAAATGTATGGCGTGTTTAATTTAATCACGGAGAAAATTTTAATTTATTACAGACCTACTTCGCTAACAAAACTTTCAAAAATTTCCTTATCATCCTCATCCCCCGAATCAATCTCCATTGCTTCTGCAACAATTTTCTTTGCAAACTCCTTGCTGATTCCTGCTCTCAATTCGTATTCGTCATCGTCTGTCCCTAGTGTAAATACAGCATCGGCGTAGGTCTTTTCACTTTTACTCCAATAAAGGGTGCATGCTTTTTCAGATAAATCAGAAAAATCGAGATACTCTTCTGGTCTCAATCCGTAACTAATAATATCTCCAAGACATTCATCGTTTAATTCAATTGCTTCATTGAGTAAATCTCTGGTATATTCTTCTACCTCTCTTCCGTCTGAAGGTATGGGACGATATTCGTTAAATTGAACTTGCGCTAAACCAAGCAAAGCGGCTCCGTCCATTTTATGATTGTTATAAATTGTTTGGTTGAAATCAAACCAGACCTTACTAATCCTTTCAACTTCATCGTTCCAATCGTCTGCACTATCATCAATCTTAGAAATACAATCAGTAAAATATCGCTCACTTGCACTTATCAAATCTCGAATTTTAAAATCCACTTTTCTGCTTCCAACACTACCGTTCGCAGCCAAACCATTAAGGATAGCCTCATTTCTAATATAAGTTAATGATGATTTATCGTTTTCAATGGCGAGGCAAACTGCTTCAGCATACTCTGAAAAATCATTGGGTACAAATTCAATTGATGTCCCATCTTGTTTCACAGCTTCCATGACAATTGCAACATCATATTTTAAACTATCAGCTGCATATTCAATCGCTCTTCCACTATTCTTTACTCCAGCAAGTATAACATCTCGGTCTGCTCTCAAATTATCTGAAACATATTCCAAGGAATCAGCGCTATTTTTTACTGCTTCCAGAACCATTTCTCGATCCGATTTCATTTCCTCTGAAGCGAATTGGAGCGCACAACCGTTATTTTTCAAGGCCTCCAAGACAACCTCCTTGTCATTTTTGAATTCATCTGAAAGTAATTCAAGCACCTGCCCATCATTTTTTATTGCAACAAGAATTATATTCTTGTCGTTTTTAAAATTGTCCGGCGCGTATTGAATAATACTCCCATATCCTTTTAATGCTTCTAGAAGAAAGGTTTTATTCATTAACCAGCTTCTTTTTATTTTCCCTTCTTCTTCGTCTTCAAAATCTCTCCACCAAATACCCTCATCAATGTATTTCTTTTGATCATCGGTTAATTCTGCAGAATCATTTGATTCATTGTCATTCGTTTCTACCTTAGAATTAACTATACTACCCATCCACTTCCCACGCATAGGGCCGGGTTCAAGACCACTCTTCCATTTCCCTTCGAAACCATTCTCGTTAAATGTAAGTTCAATAAGTCCAACCGCATTCACAGCGGTGTTGTGAAAAGTTGCGCTTAGGACATTTCCTTCGAGCGTTCCTGTGAGGGTGCCATTTGAATAAGTACCGGTAATTGCACCATTCTTGACTTCTACAAAATTTACCGTAGCGTTTTCTTCAGCTACGTGGTAAGGGGTGTTTAGTTTGATCATTATTTTCTATTATTACTATTATTCTATTAATTTAAACTGAATATTTATGAAACTCAGCGATTTGTGCTGAAACCACCAAAAAAAAACATTAAAATGAAAAATAAACCCCAGGCAATAAAGCCGCACATTTCTTTTTCATGGCAGCCGAACTTCCTAATGGGTTGTTATCAAAGTAAATCAATCGAAGTGATTTCATTTTAGTTAACTCCTCCGGCACTTCTGCGAATTGATTGTCCATTAAATCAAGATGACCAATGCTCTTCAACTCGGTTAGAACAAGAGGGAACGTCTCAAATTTTGTGTACCTTAAACTCAACCTTCTCAGGTTATCTAACTTGCCAAACGAAGCGGGCAATTGATTCAAACTCCTCGAATCTAAATCAAATCTTTCTAAAATCTTTAATAGCCCAAAATCCTCAGGCAAAGGGTTCTCTACCAAATCGAATCTAACGCTAAGATTTTTCAGACTAGTTAGGTTGCAAAAACTCTCTGGCAAAGGACTTTTCAAAGTAGAACATTCCAACTTACTCAAACTTTTCAATTCGCCGATTTCGCTTGGAAGCTCTGATATTTTCGTTAAACGCAAATCCAGATATTCTAAATTTTCAAGCTTCTTAATTTCAGGATTCAATTCGGTGATGGGTAATTGAAACAATTTTAACTCAACCAAAGATTCCAGCTCAAACACTGCTTTCGGCAATTCCGAAATCTGGCATCCCGACAAATCGAGAATTCTCAATTTCTTCATTTTTGAAAGCCTCGAAGGAAATGCAGTAATGCTTTTACATTCATAACAATGAAGTTCTTCCAAATTTTCTAAAGAACCAATAGCGTCAGGTATACTAGTTAAAGATTTATTAAAATGAAGAGTTAATTTTGAAAGATTGTGGCATTCCCCCAGGCTTGCGCTAATAGCGGTAATGTTATTCTTATTTAGATTCAAGACCTCCAAATTCTTCAAATCACCAATAGAGTTGGGGATTTCTTGAACTTCTGCCGAATCAAGATCCAATTTCTTCAACTTCTTTAACCCCTTCATATCACTTGGCAGGGCTGCAATTTTTTGATTGCCTATTTTGAGCTCTTCCAATCCGCTCAAATCGCAAATGCACTCAGGGAAAGAAGTCAATTGATTTTGGTAGAGTGATAGAATTTTTAATTTTTTTAAAGTCCCTAATTCAATGGGCATTGCAGTTAATGCATTTGACTCCAAATTCAATTCTTCCAAATTTTCCAACTCTGCAATTAATGGACTCAGCTCTGAAATTTTATTTGAACGCAAATTCAAACTCTTCAATTCACTGAGGCCGAAAATGCTCTTTGGAATTGATGTAAACCCAATACTACCCAAACTCAGATGAATCAATTTTACTAGATCAGAAAATGAATCGGGTAATTCAACCACTTTATTTCCAGATAAATCAAGCTTCTTCAGAGCCTTCAACTTAAACAAACCATTAGGTAAACTCTGTATTTCATTTCCTTTTAAACTCAGTTCTTCTAACCACGTCATTAAGCCAATTTCTTCTGGAAGTTCAGTAATAATTGCTTCATCATTGGAAGGCATTTTAAAGCGCCTTGCCCCATCTCCAAAACCACGTTCATAGGTCATACCTATCCAACTATTCCATTGTAAATCCAAACAACGAATACTTCTAAAATGATGGACGGCTTCTTGTGTTAAGATTCTCTTCAACATTGCTGCAGATTCCACGCGCAATGTTGTGACCTTGTTCTTTATAATAATCTCTTCAATTCTGTCCAACGGAACATCCATCCAAGATCTATTAATCACCAACACTTCCTCCGGAAATTTCAAATCGAAATAAGTCTGAGTTTTGGCATCCCAGTCAAGATTGAATCGATAGGTCTGAAAAGCAATAACATCACTAATCTCTTTGAATGGATTTTCGTATACTATTATTTCCTTGAGCGAATTCAGCTTAGATAATTCGTCGGGAATACTTTCCAATCGATTCATAGAAACATCAAGAAATTCTAATTTTTGTAAATTAACTATCCTGGCGCTTAAAAAGGTTATTTTGTTAAATCCTAAATTGAGTTTTTTAAGATTTTTTAGAGTAAACAGTGATTCTGGAATTGAAGTTATTTCCGTTCGGTTAATGGTTAGACTCTCTAAATCTTGCAAATCTCCTATATCTTCTGGTATATTTTGTAGCGCATAAGGGCCAAAATAATGACTTTTGAATTCCAACGTTTTAATACCTTTTAGCCAACTTATCTTCCCTGTAGAAAAATGACTTAGATGTGCATCTGATGTAAATCGAACTATTTTTATTTTGAGATTTTCAAAAATTGCAGGATAAAAACTTGTTGGAATGACCTCAAACTCTTTTGTAATTGTTAAAGTTCCAGCTGGCTCGAAATTCTGCTCGTTGCGGTAGTATTCAAAATCGGATTTGTACGTTGGTGAGGTTCTTAAACGCGGAGCGTTTCTATGCATTGCGGGCAAAGAATTGTCTGGAGCAAAAGCAACCAGCAAGAGTCGCTTGATCTCAGACGTTGCTGCGTCCTCTCCCTTTGGCTGCTGCAATTTTCCACCCAGCCAGTATTTGTTTATTGCTTCAACTTTGATTTCACTTAGACCATCGATTATGATTTGGTGGTCGGTAAGTGATACGAATAACTCTTCTATTTTTTTCATTTTAACATTTCATTACACTGGAAAACACTGAATAACCAAAGTTTTATTTTTTTAATTTATTCTTTGCGAACTCAGTGGCTCCTATATATTCACACTCAAAAAGATCGCGATTAAATATATTGTGAGCAACTTTATTTAAATCGAATTGCCAGCCGTTGAACTCTTCCAAATCATCTCTATCGGTTTCATTTAAATCATAATCATTTTTGGAAATTTCGAGCAAGTATTCCGCAATAATTCTGAATGTGTTAATACCATAACATGCATTTCCACTATCTTGAATTGGCTCATAGTATTCTTGCACCACCGAATGTAAACAAATACCACCGTTTTCTTCGTCGAATCCTTCGTTCAGGAATCTTAAAGAATAGTTTATGATACCAACCCAAATTCTGGAAATAGCATGATTATAGAATTTAGCATCATCCCAACTTTCCTTATCCCATTCCATTCCTGTTTTTTCCATTATGAATTCAGAAAAATACAACCCTTCTTCATCTGCATTGCTTGTCCATTTGCAATCTTCCCAGGAGCTATTGATTTCTGAATCGTTAAAGTATGTTTCAAATTCAATACTAGGTTCAAAACTAATATCAAATCTGAAAAAAATTTCATTCGCTTCTTCATGAATTGAAACATCCCAAATCTCACATTTTCTTATGACAGTATGAACTAACTGTAATAGCCAAAAACACTCGTGATTTGAATTAACAAAATCAGTAATTCTTTTACAAAATTTTTCAAACTCATCTTTTCTATATTTTAATAAAATATATTCTACCTTGAACAGAAAATTTTCAATTATTTCAATCGGATCATAAGCATCACTCTTTACAACGAAGATTTTAAAATCATCGTCGGTAATCGTGATATTTTCATTTCCCTTAAAATATCTAATTATTCTGGCTGCTCTTATATCGGGATTCCAGCGTAAATCATCATCAGCATAATCAATGGCATTAATATCATGCTTTATGGCTTCCAGAACCAATTCACGATCTGCTTTTAATTCAGTAGAGGCGTGTTTCAATATTCTCGCATCTTGACGCAAAGCCTCCAAAACAAAATTCCGGTCTTTCATCCATGCTACCTTGCCGTCGTCTCCGCCCTGGTATTCCTCATCGAAATCTTCAAGTGTAACTCCTTCTTCGAGGCATTGCTTTTGCTCTTCTGAAAGGTTTTCGTTTAAGAGATAAGCCAAACTTGCATCGTTCTTAATTGCTGCTTCAAGAACTTCTTTGTCCCTTCTTAAATTTTCTGAGGCATATTCCAACGCTTTCGCATCGTTAGCCAAGGACGCAATAACTACTTCCTTGTCGTTTCTCAATTTCTCTGAAGCATATTCCAAAGCAGATCCATATGTTGAAAGTGCGGCCATTACTATTTCTTTATCTTCTTTTAATTTATCTGAAGCATTTTGCAAAGAATAACCATTATTTGAAACAGCCAGCATAACGATCGACTTGTCGTTTTTGAATTCCTCAGATACATATTCTAAGGAACATCCTTCATTTAAAACAGCGGCTGATACGATATCTTTATCGGCTTTGAAGGTGTCAGGAGCATATTCTATGGCATTACCATTATTTGAAACAGCGGCTAACACCACTTCTCGATCTTCTTTTAATCTCTCTGAAGCATATTCCAAAGCAGATCCATCTGTTGAAAGTGCGGCTAAAACTAATTCTTTTTCATCTTTACATTTATCTGAGGCATATTGAAGTGCTGCACCATTATTGGAAACAGCAGCCAAAATAAGTTCCTTATCGTTCTTCAAATTTTCAGAGACGTATTCAAGAATTGACTCATCCTTTTTCATAGCTACTAGAATAAAATCCTTCGAGTCAAGCCATTCCTTTGGCGCTTCCTCATAATCCCAAGAGTCTTTGGTTTCAATCCATTTCAATTGATCCGGTGTTAGCGTTGCAGGTAATGGACTCTCACCCCCCTCACTTATACATTCGCCATTCCACTTCCCACGCATAGGGCCAGGCTCTAAACCATTCTTCCATTTCCCTTCGAAGCCATTCTCGTTAAAGGTCAGTTCAATAAGTCCAACCGCATTCACAGCGGTGTTGTGAAAGGTTGCGCTTAGGACATTTCCTTCGAGCGTTCCAGTGAGCGTAGCGTTCGGGTATGTACCTGTTATAGCTCCATTCTTCACTTCTGTAAAAGTTACAGTCACGTTTTCTTCAGCAACGTGGTATGGGGTGTTTAGTTTGATCATGATAAATAAATATTAATTAAATTTTTTTTCTAATTTGATTCAAGGACAATATAGGTCACTGATAATACTTTCTGAAAACGCTATGTAATCGTATCCTGAACTAACCGAGCTCTTCAGGTAGTAATTTGCAGAAATCTCTGAACTTCCTTCGAACTCATGGACGTCGTATCCCAATGCCTTCAGAACATCTAGCATTTGATCTGGTATTGCATTGTCATCGTCTGATAGCTCTGAGTAATTATTTGCTGAAATAGAGAATATAAATTCCGCAAGTTCCTCGGCATCGTTCTGTTCCACAACAGTGTCTAAGGCGTAAACGAAATAGCTCGAAAGTAAATTTGAGAAACGCGTAAACTCTTCAAAATCCTCATTAACCTTTGCAATATCCAATTTTTCCGCTCTAACCACGTTTTCAATCAAACCAGAACCTCTCAAAGCATCAATGGACAGAACATACTTATTCATCATTTCCTCTTCCTCTTCCAAGAAGAAAGAGCTCCAGACATTCACATAGTCTTGAGAAATTTGTTCAGCAATCTTTCCGAGATAAACAAACTCCGGTTTAGCAGAAATAAATTCATTCAGTTGACGATACAAATTGTCTAAGAATGGCTCTTGAAGATCCAATTCCATTTGACTTGCTTCGGCTAAATTTTCATTTAGTTTTTTAATGAAAGATGACAAACCATTTTCGGCAAAATCTTTCATTTCATATTTTTTTTCACTCATGAGTATATCGGTTATATTTCTTACGAATATGTACTTGATTGTTTTATTGTTCAATTACTTTTTTAATAATTCTAGCATATTTCGGGTTATTCTCTCCTTCAACATTTTTATACTTCTCATTATTCAAAATAGGAGCTTTATAGCCATTGGCAGAACCAGATATATGCGGAACCATAACTACACTGACCCCTGCTTGAGTTTTTGTTTTATAAACAGTATCTGACCATGTGGGCACCTCTAATTTTAAGATTCCACAAATTGCATTTCGTGCAGCATTACCGAGAGAAATAATTGCTGAAGGATTAACTAATTTAATTTCCCTCTCTAGAATTTCGCTGTGTACTTCCAAACTTTTGAATTGACTTTGTCCATTGCTCCTTCTCTTACCCTCGCGGTAAAATAATTTATACACATCCGTTAAATACAAATCGTGTGTTTCCAAAAGGGTGTGAAAAAACAAAAGATTCCGCTTGTCTGATGCTTTGATTTCAGAAGCGGCATTATCCGGATTTCTGATAATACTAAACGGAACCCACAAATCAATTTCTTCGGATACCGTTACCATATTGTTTTCTGCTCTTAATGGATCCATTGCACAAACCATGAGCACAGGCCTATTCTTTCCTTTCGAAAGTAATACAGGGAAATCAATCCCAACCGTTCTAATTTGCTTCAACTTTATTTCCGCAAAAGCAACCGTTAATTCATTTACAAAAATCGTAAAATCCTTTGGCTTCGCACTTCCATAAAACTCGCGATTGAAATAATCGAAAATCCAACTGTATATCTCTTCTATTCCAACACTCGATTGAATCAGCTTTTCTTCCAGCATTTCTTTAATTCCATCTGGAATAGAAATGGATATATCGGATGAGTTTAAATTAGTCATGATTTATTTTTTTTATTTATTAATATTTTTTTACGGCACACTAGGTTTCATTAACCTGAATCTTTTAATCAAATTCCCTTCAACTCCAAATTCGACAGATGCAACAGCAACACGTAGGTATTGTCTTTCACCCTTCCCTCCAGGAATGCGCGATAGGTTTTCCCTCCGTCTTGAAAGACCAACGGCTCGTTGCCTTTGGCGCCGCCGCCCAACATCATTAAGGATTCTTTGTCGTGTAACTCCTTCGCCATTTCAAACAAGAAGTCGAAGGTGAGTCCATTGATGTGGTGCAATTGATACTTCTTTGCGAAAACCAATTTGTTGTACATGTCTTTCTTCGGAAATAATTTTCCTGGCTTGACAGCAATTTCAGAAAGAATATTGGCAAGGAGTTCTTTAGGAACGCGCTCTTCTTTCACGCTTCCGTCTGGATTGTGAACGATCTCTTTTTTCGTGATGCGTGAAACAGGCTTCAAATCTTTGTCTATGTATACGCGAGAGCTTCCATTGATAAATCGACCCGTTATATTCAAATCAATCTCTGGATCTGAAGTGATCATGGCTTGTGCAATGGCTTCTCCCTCGCCAATGCTTTTGCTCATTCCCTCGAATGAATTGTTTATAGCGCCTTTGAGCACTCGCAATGATTGAACTTCTTCACCTTTTTCAGTAACCAATTTAACAGTCGGTTTCTTCGGCCTTGAATTAAAAATAATTTCTGCATCGCGCCCCTTGGCATCTGCAATATGTATGTATCGTGACATCTTGTTTGTAATTAATTGTTATAACATTCCAAAGTCTACTTCTTCCTCAGCTTCTTCAACCGGAGCTTCTTCCACAAGAGGAATAGCAGATTTGTTTTCGAGGAATTCGAATTCCAACATTCTTCCTGTGAGAACAAAAATTTCGTTTTGACTGCAAAGCACCAAAGCATCGGCTCCTTCGTAATCTGCTCTGTAATTGAACACGAATTGGAATACATTTCCTCCGTCCAACAATTTCAACATGGCTGCCTTTGAGGTTGCATCTTCCCACGTCAATTGATAAACCGTAGTGACTTCCAAGTTGAACAAATCGTCTAAATCGCCTTTTGCCAATTCAATTTCACCGTCGTAAGAAGATGGAATGAGGGTGGCGTCTTTACCGTCTAAATAAACGGTCTTTAGCGTTTTTTTATCGACCTCTTGGTTGTTTGCATTGACCGTTTTCAGCGCTGTTGCACCAGATAGAATCAATGTTTGTCCATCGTCGAGTAGATTCCCTGTTTCACAGGTGTTGCCGGACTTGTCTGACACGACCTCTTCCACAAATCCGTATACTTTATCGCGATCTACCTTGGTAATACCGGCGGCGAATTTCTGTTTATCTATAACAAAAGTTAAGTTCTTAGCCATATTCAATTTATTTAATTTGGTCCCAGCCCTTTTTAATGTTTTCTTCTTTCAGCTCTGTAATTTTTGCTGCTGCTTCTTTCGCATTTTCACACAAGAAAATTTCTTGCTCGAGCGGTGTTTTTCTTCCCGCACTGAAATCGGAATAGACCACAACGAAGGGCGAGTACGAGCCCGATTTTTCTTTGTTGGTTTTTAGCGCGACGAATTTCCGAACGGCAGTGCCGCCTTTACCGCTCTTGGTGAATACTTCGCGCAAGACCATTTCAGAAGCCGCCCCCGTCTCTGCGGAAGCACCTGCTGTTAATGGCTCACACAATGCATAAGCTTGAAGCGTTCCGGCTTCTTTCTCATTCGCTTTTTTATCCTCTCGCAGGCGCGTGAAGTTGGGAGAAATAACGCTGAGTGTCGAGGCATTTCCAACAACGGTGTATGTTGATTTATCGAAGTTCAACAGCGCCTTTTTAATGGGGCCGTTGCTGTTTTCGTTAATGAGGTCGAGGCAAGAAATTTCAACCACCACTTCTGGCTTCACAAAAATGAAAGCTGTCTTTGCTCCAGACACTTCGGTATATTCGGAAGAGACGCTGAGGGGTTCCAATTGTTTGACCAACTCAGTTCTTTCCTTTTCACTGAATCCACTGCCGCATTTGGTGATGATTTGAAATTGATTGTTTTCTAATGCGCATCCCAAAAGCAATTCGCGAAGCACTCCGGCTTGTTCACCGTTCGTCTCTGCGTAGCCGAGAACCACTAAATCAAGGTGGTGAACCTTTTTCACTTTGTATGCTGTGCCATTGGGCAGTTTTACAACGAGTCCTTCGGCATTGTTTTCATCGGCTGATTTAAAGAACGCGATGATGTCTTTTCTGCTTTCGAATTTGTTTTGT
>CANIBZ010000050.1 GCA_947466425.1 Flavobacteriales bacterium | reverse complement strand
TGTTGGTTCATGTTCCAATACATGTGTTTGAAATTGCTGTTCGAAACCACTTGCTTTTGGCCGGCTTCGGTTTGAATTTCAACTTGAAGATTGATGTTGATATTCTTAATTCCGTTGTATTGAAGATATGGCAAAACCTCAGGATCTTGCAATGGACCTATGGTTCTGAAAGGCTCTAAAGCATCGAGTGTAACAATCCAAGGGGAAACAGTTGAAGCGAAGTTCTTTGCTAGGAAAGGACCGAGTGGCACATATTCCCAACGTTGAATATCGCGCGCACTCCAATCGTTGAAGAGCATTAGTCCGAAAATATAATCGTCTGCTTCTTGCGTTGAAATGCGCTCACCCATTGGCTTCCCATCGAATGTCACGAATGCCATTTCCAATTCAAAATCGAGTTGCTTGGTTGGTCCGTATGTTGGAAGTGTTTCGTCTGAAGGATTTATTTGTCCGCATGGGCGCGTTACCTCAGTCCCATCTACCACAATGCTTGAAGCTCTCCCGTGGTAACCAACAGGAAGGTGTTTCCAGTTTGGTAGCAAGGCTTTTGCCGGATCTCTGAACATGGTTCCAACGTTGCGAGCGTGATCCATGCTGCTGTAAAAATCTGTATAATCTCCAATTTCAATGGGAAGGTGCATTTGCACTTCACTCATCTTAATAAGGCATGAACGAAGTTCATCTTTCACTACTGCATCTTGTTTGGCGTTAAGCAAATCGGCCAATCTCATGCGCAATGCAGAGCAAGCCTTCTTGCCGTGCTTCATCATTTTATTCAATGAATGCGTGCGGTATTCTTCAGCTCCGAAAGGCAAAGCAGAAATGTGATTCTGCTGAAAGACACGAAAAATATCTAAGACATAATTTCCAATGGCCACTCCCACACGAAGATCTCCACGCCCCGTAGAGAATATTCCGAAAGGTAAATTCTGTATCGGGAACTCACTGTTTTCAGCACCTTCAACCCAAGTCTTTTCGCTAAATGGAATGATATTTTTCATACGCTTTATTTTCACTTCAAATGTAGTTCGCTTTTCGGTTCTTTCTAACTTGCGTCCGCATGAAAAAATCAACGAAATATATCTTAACTGGAACTGCGTTTTTCCTGCTTTGCATGCATTTTTCGTTAAGTGCGCTTTATGCTTTTCGAAAAAACTACAACAATCCTGTTGCAGAGTCTATAGCAAATAAATACGGGTTCCCCTTTTTTCATCAGGGATACAGTCTTTTCGTGCCTATGGCTGAATTCGATGATTTTATTGAAGTTCGCTACCGCGAAGGCGGCAAATGGACTGACTTCAATGAAATTGGAACTCGCTATGAATACGATGTGGACAGCAAGCTTCGTCAATTCGAAGAATACACCACTGCGACTTTGAATAATCAGATTGCGAATAATCTTTATTGGAAAGACGGAGTTCGTCAGCTTGAACGCATTGAACAATCGACCGATTATGGAAGAGCTGTTTATTTCTGTCAACGCCTGGAACGCGCTAAGCGCAAGCTCACTCATTCGCATACCTACATCGATTCCATGCAGGTTCGCTTGGTGTATCATTTTCATCCGTTGAACGGCGAGCAGAAGAACGATGTGTTTGAATTCAGTAAAGTTCTGGTTGAAATAGACAAATGAAGGCTCGGATAGAAAAATATATTGAAGGGTTATTTGTCCCCTATTCTTCTACTTGGAACGAGCGCACTTTTGTGAGTTTGGTTTACGCTTGGTTTGTTTTCTTCGCATTTTGGAATTGGCATTCGGTTTGGTTAATTTGGGGTGAAGACAGCGTGTGTATTCGCTATGGAGCGGGTGATACGCGATTGAATAATTTGGTTTATGCGTTAATGTATAATTTGAAATGGTTCAAACCGGTTTTTATTTTCCATTTGGTTGTTTCCTTTTTCTCTATCTTCCATTTCCGTTGGGTATTCTTATTTCGAGGACTGGCTTGGCTTTCAGCTTTATGGATATACTATGCGGGAATCAACGCCATGAATGCTGGGTATGTCTTCATGATGCTGTTGATGTTCTTGTGCATACCCTATTCATCGAAAGCGACTAAACCGTTGTGGGCGTTTTTATCGCGATTGAGTTTGCTTGCGGCGGGTATTCAAGTTGGATTGATTTACTTCTATACTTCAATCTATAAACTCACCAGTGGCCAGTGGTTAAGTGGTGAAGCCATTTATCAGACTTTCGTGAGCGATTGGTTCAGCAATGAGACAATTCGCGGTGTTGCGCAGGTTATGCCCTACTTCATTTCGGTTATCGTTGCCTATGTGATCATGCTTTTTCAATTCACTTTTCCAATTATTATCAATTGGAAAAAGACTCGGAAATACGCCGTAATCATTGGTGTTTCGATTCATCTGTATATTGGAATCTTCATGCACATGTGGGATTTCGCGTTGGCGATGATGATTCCGTATGTGCTTTTCCTTAATTCAAATTCGGATCTTCGGGGAAATTAGAGAGTAGCTTTCCTTTGGGGCCGAGGCGTTCCATGACTTCCTTCCAGACGTTGTTCTCTTTCGAGTTCATGATTAATTTGGAAGGAACATTCACCACGAACCAAGACTTTGATGTTATTTCTTCTTGAAGCTGTCCAATAGACCAACCGCTGTAACCGACGAAAAAACGAATGGCGTTTTCCGGAAGGGTTCCTTCTTCAATTCGTTCGCGAATGCGCGTGAAATCTCCACCGTACCAAACACCTTCCACAATGGGCGTGCTTCCTTCAATCTCTTCACCCAACGAATGAATGTAAAAAAGACTGTCGTTTTTAACGGGACCGCCCAAACTTACACGTCCAGGCATATCGGGGAAATTCGCAATGATCTTGCTAATCGGAAGGTCTATGTAATTGTTCAACACAAATCCGAATGACCCTTCTTCGTTGTTCTCGCACATGAGAATAACGGTCCGATGAAAAAACGGATCGCTGATGTAAGGCTCAGACAACAAGACTTGTCCACGCTTCGGCACAGTACTATCGCTCGGTTGAAAATTCACAGGGCTAAAATAGGAATTCCTTACTTTCGCAACATGCGTTTTCAATTTTTAGTTTTTCTTTTCCTGCTTCCATTTGTATCCCTTGCCCAACCTGGCGGAGGAGGCGGTGCAAACTTTCAACATTTCGGAGTTCCCGGAAAAGATTATACTTCTGAACTGTGCCTGAAGCACATGAAACTGCAGCTCATGAGCGGCGAACGTTCCGACATAATCGATTCAGAACAAAAAGAAATTCGCAGTTTGAATCTCGAACACAACAGCTGGTCGTCTCGATACGCCGGACAAGAGTATCACCAATCTGAAAACCACTACCGCTTGGTTTGGAAGGAAGACAACGATTCCATGGTGGTGATCTTCACGAACCTTATGCCTGAAAACGGAGCGGGATATTCAGAAACGTTCGACAGTCTTGTCTTTATGCCCGGACATTATGAATTGCGCCTCTCGCAAGATCGTCGCATTCCGGGACATGAAAGTTTCACTCCGAGAACACATTTGAATTGGTTCAAGGAAATGGCTGCTACCGCTTATTTCCCCACCCGTCCGACCTATTCCTTCTATTATTATTACAACGCCGCGCATCAAGAAAATTCGCAAGTCAAATACGAATACTCAGAACCTCACTTGATCAAAGCGCAACAAATGGCCGAAACCTTCGATCAAAAAAAATTAGTGCTCACCGAACGCATTCGTTTTCATCGATTGAAATATCACGAAGAAGAATCGCTGAAACTGGCGCTTCAACTCGATTCCCTTTGTCTTCAACATTCTACTTCCGACAATTCTGCATGCAATGTTCTCATTGAACTTTATACCGAGCGAAAAGAATACGAGAAAGCCCTTCCCTATTACTCAAGACTTTCCAAGCAATTCAACGACGATGGTTATTTGATTAGCGAAGCTCTTTTCCTTGAAATGAAATTGAATCGTTCTGAAGAGGCCATTGCTATTTGTGAAATTCTACTCAGTCGCATTCCCGAAGATCACATGAAAGAATATCCCATTGGAGCTTCACCGCATGCTGAAACCATTCTTCACATTGGAGAAATCTTTTGGCATGCGAACAAACCCAAAGAAGCTAAATTCTATTTGGAACTTGCTATTCAAGTTGGGGCCTTCCACACGAGCGATGATCGCTATGTGTATTTATTCGAATCGTACATTGAAAAATTTCCAACCGAAACAACCTTCTACATCTGTCGCGCCGCTGCCAATATTGGAAGAGCGCCTTACCTCGGTTGGGGAAACATGACGCGTATTGCTTGCATTGAAGCAATAGAAGATTGCGACAACGCAATGAGATTGGGAAGAAAAGACTTCTTAGTCTATTACACCAAAGGTGAAGCCATGCAACTTGTTAAGAAAAATGAAGAAGGACTGAAAGTCGCAGACGAATGCATTCGCCTTGAACCGAAAGACCCAAGAGGATACTTGCTCAAGAGCATGTTCTACAACGACATTCGCACCGAAGTAGCCATGAAAAAAGCGGAAGAATACCGAACCGAATTTCGCAACAGACTCACCCACTTTCGTTTCGATTTTCATTATTAGAAAATTCAACGTGTATACATCTTGTAACATTATCTTTGCCGCATGGATGAATCGAGACTTTCTGCTCTTCGTGCCGAGCTGAACAAAATTCACAAATGGCCAAGCAAGTACATGTTTAAGTTTATTGTTCCTTCATTCGAAGAGCGCGTAACTGCAGTGAAATTAATCTTTGGTGAAAGTGCACATTTCGAGATGAAGTGGAGTGCAAACGGAAAATACACCTCTATTACTGTTCACGCCATGATGATGAATGTTGACGAGATTTTCGAGAAGTACGAGGAAGCTGCTAAAATTGAAGGAATTATAAGTTTATAATATGAAGACATTTGAACTGTTAAGAAACGTATTGCTGGTGTCATTACTCGCCATGCTTACGTATGTGTTGTATAAGCGCATGTTGCATGTGATGCGCAAGCAACATGTTCAGAATTTATATCCGGCTCTTCCGAATCAATTGAATTGGACTGAATCTGGACAAGGGCAAATTGCGTTGACCTTGAACATGAAGATGCATTTAGACATTCAGATTTTCAATGAAGAAAATCAATCTATTCTAACCCTTGCCAACGAAGAGTTCCCGAAGGGAGATCACATTTTCACTTTCGAAAAGAGTCAATTTTCTTCCGGAAAATATTACTACAAAATTGTTTCTCCGCACGAACAAGCTTCTCAATACTTCAGCATCTAATGTCGTTACGCATTGTCTTTCTTGGAACGCCTGAATTCGCGACAACTTCGCTGAACGCCTTGTTGCAAAGCAAACACGAAGTGGTTGGCGTGGTGACTGCTCCTGATAAACCCGCTGGACGCGGACAGCAGTTGAACGAAAGCGATGTGAAGAAGTTCGCAGTTCAACATGAATTGAAATTGTTTCAACCTGAAAAATTGCGTGACGAGCAGTTCATTCAAGAATTGAAAAATTTGAATGCCGATTTATTCGTCGTTGTCGCCTTCCGCATGTTACCTGAAGTTGTTTGGAACATGCCGCGATTGGGCACTTTGAATTTGCACGGTTCCCTCCTTCCGCAGTACCGCGGAGCTGCTCCTATTCAATGGGCGGTCATGAACGGAGAGACAGAAACCGGATGCACAACCTTCCGATTAAAACACGAAATAGACACCGGAGAAGTTTTGGGTCAGCATAAAATGAGCATCGCTCCGAACGAAACCGCCGGAGAATTATACGAGCGCATGATGCACGAAGGCGCCGACTTGTTGGTTCGCACTCTTGATTTATTGGAAGAAGAAAAGGTTGAACCAATAGCACAAGAAGAACTTATAACCAGCGAATTAAAGCACGCACCTAAACTTTTGAAAGAAGACGGAAGAGTGCGATTGACTGACACTCCAGCGGTGGTGCACAATCGCGTTCGTGGAGTCACTCCCTTCCCCGGAGCCTTCACTACTTTTCAAGGAAAGACCTTAAAGATTCACAAAGGCCTTCCTGAAGAAACCGAACATTCATTCGAGTTGGGATCATTTCATTCCGACAACAAGACATTTTTGAAGTTGGCGGTGAATGGGGGGTATTACAATTTGATAGAAGTGCAGTTGGAAGGGAAGAAACGAATGGCGGTAGATGAGTTCTTACGCGGAAATTCTTTAAGGGAAGAATAGTTAAGAAAGAGGAAGAAAAGGGAAGATAAAAATCTCATTCTCATTCTGTTTCTGTTTCTCATTCTTAATACACTCATAGTTAAATAAGAGAAGTTAAGAGAGGGGAAGATTGGGGAAGAAATAAACCCTATTCTCATTCTGTTTCTGTTTCTCATTCTTAATACTCTCTTGGTTAGGTAAGAGAAGGTAAGATAAAAAGGGAAGATTGGGGAAGAATACAATAAAAATGCTTCATTCACTTTATATTTTGAGACAAATACATACAACGAATGAAGAAACTCTTTCTCCTCACAACTCTTCTTACTTTATTAACTCAAATCGGAACAGCTCAAAATTCGGCATTCGATAAAAATGCATTTTGTAAAAAACTGGAAAAGGAACTCGTTAAAATCAACGACTCGCTATACGCTTCGAAGTTCGAATGCTCCATTTTGAATTACCGCACTTTTCTTAGCGACTTGAAATCACGGTCGAAAGATGTTTCAATGTTCCTTCCCGACACCTTTGCTGGCTGGGAAAATCACTCAAAATTCAACAGCAAAATTCCTATTTATTTATACCACCCAGCTTATTACGAATACCCCATCTTCTCTATAACCCGCGAAGCCGCCATGGCTTATTGTCAATGGCTAAACGAAGTGTATGCTGGATATGCTGATAAGAAATTTCAACAGATGGCTTTCACTCTTCCGACTGTATCTGAATGGGAAACCGCAGCCATAAGTTTCAAGAATAAAAATCAAGAAGAGGCGTATTACAAAAAAGATAAATACATTCAGCGAGAAATAGACTTTCCTTGGTTAAACAACAATCTTTACAGAGAGAATAATGCTCGCTCGAGCTATATTGATCTAAACAAATTATCAAAAGGCGGTTCCTTAAGTTATCTATATTTCCCTGATTTCCGTAAAGCGAATTTTCAAGATCAATATTATCAAACCAATGAAACTGTTCCCGTGAAATCTTACTTACCCAATAACAAAGGCATGTACAACGTATGTGGTAATGTTGCTGAAATGACATTGAATCCGGAAATTAAAAAAGGTGGAAGTTTCTTGAAGTATCCGGAAGACTGCGCTATTCATGATACTCTTGCATATTACAACATTCCAAATAGAGATGTCGGATTTCGGGTGTTTATGAAAGTTAAGTGAACATCCCATTGTGAATATGCTTTTCATTCAGGAAGTTTCATTGAGATAAAAAATGTATTTTTGAAATCTAAATCTTAATCATATGTCAAGTCAATTACTCAAAGGCAAAAAAGGAATTATCAGTGGTGCATTGAATAACATGAGTATCGCATGGAAAGTAGCCGAGCGTGCTGCTGAAGAGGGTGCTCAGATTGTATTAACCAATGCTCCTATTGCTATGCGCATGGGTGAAATCAACGGTTTGGCTGAAAAGATTAACGCTCCAATTTTCGCTGCAGATGCAACGAACGAAGCCGATTTAGAAAACCTTTTCGATAAGTCTATGGAACACTTTGGTGGAAAAGTAGATTTCGTTTTGCACAGCATTGGCATGTCGCCAAACGTTCGCAAAGGCAGACATTACACAGATTTGAACTACGAGTGGTACAAGCAATCTTTGGACGTAAGCGCTATGTCGCTTCACAAAATGTTGGCCACTGCTTATAAGAAAGACGCCATTAGCGATTGGGGAAGTGTGGTTGCATTAAGCTACATTGCTGCACAACGCACGTTCCCAGATTATTCAGACATGGCAGACGCGAAAGCGTTATTGGAAAGTATTGCGCGCAGTTTCGGTTACCACTACGGTGCTGCAAAGAAAGTGCGTATCAACACCATTTCTCAATCTCCAACAGTCACCACTGCTGGATCAGGCGTTAAAGGTTTCGACGGCTTCATTAGTTTCGCCGAAGAAATGTCTCCGCTTGGAAATGCAGATGCGTTGGCGTGTGCAGACTACTGCATCTCCTTATTCAGCGACTTAACGCGCTACGTAACCATGCAGAACCTCTTCCACGACGGCGGATTCTCATCAACCGGTGTTACTCCTCCGGTGATTGAGCGTTTCACGAAATAGTTGAACTTCGTTGTTTGTTTTCCCTTTTCTTACCCTCTCTTAACTTTTCTTACCTTTCATCAAGACCTTTTCCGGCTATCCGTTCCAAGCTTTTCGCTTCGCAAAAAGGCTTTCCACTGCTATCCGGGGTACTGAGGAACTTCGTAATTGGAACTGCGTTGCATGTCTTCCCCTCTCTTACCTTTTAAAAAGGCATTCGTACGAAGTACATTGTTTATAGATCCCCCCAGGAATAAAGCGAGTCTGCTGAAAAATCCATTTCGCCGTTGTTCCAGGAAAGATATCCGTGAGTGACTTCGAAATTCTTGAATTTAGACAAATCCAAAAAAGCTTTTGTCATGGGGTTGGAAGCGGTAGATAAAAAAGATTTGAAGTCCACAGTTCTTCTCTCTCCGTCAGAAAAAAACAACTCAACCGAATAGTCATTGAGGTATGTCGCTGAAGTTAGTTTCATTACTTAATGCGTTGAGTGATAATTTTCCGTTCAACTCGATTGTTGAGTACAACAAAATTAATCCAATCATTTACAATCTCGTACTGATGAGCTGAAATTAATTTTGTTAGATCTCTTCGCTGTTTTGGAGGGAACGTTTTGTAACCTTTTTGCGTTCGATAGGTAATTTCAGTAATAATACTGTTTTCAATCTTGAACTCAATTCTCATCCCAAATTCCTCATTGTAAAAAGCATGAATATGAATTGGGAAATGTTCATTAGAAAAGAACACAAGACGTATTCCGAAATACTCAAATATTGTAGGCATTTTTATTTGTAAACCTACAATCTTGAATTATCACGAACACCAATTTTTATATGCTAGTTATATGCTGTTTATTCGGTGGAACGGAGTAATTGGAAATCCTTCGGATTTATTCCTACTCCGTAACTAATATCGTCGAAGACATTCGCGAAGCATTCGCCAAAGGCATTCGTACGAAGTACATTCTTGTTTTCCCCCACTGGAGGTGGGGGAAAACATTCAATAGTGATTGATTGCGCAACAATAGAAGCACTTTGCATTTACTTTTGCAACAGACAAAATTAAAATGCACGGAAAAGGAAAACGAATAGCAGTTATTGGCGGTGGAGCAGCAGGAATCTTCGGTGCAATTCGTTTGGCGGAATTACTGCCAGAAGCAGAGGTAATCGTATTTGAAAAAAGTAAGAACCTATTAAGCAAAGTGAAAGTGAGCGGTGGCGGTAGATGCAACGTGACACACTCGTGCTTCGAGCCGAAAGAACTGGTGAAGTTCTATCCGCGTGGAAGCAAAGAATTGCTCTCGCCTTTCTTCTCGTTTCAACCTTCCAACATGATCTATTGGCTGCTCGATCGCGGAGTTGAAACACACACCGAAGAAGACGGACGCATGTTTCCTTCCACCAATAAATCGCAAACCATTATCGACTGCTTCCTGAACGAAGCGGAAAAGTTGGGGGTTCAAATAAAAACTGAATACGCAGCAGACCTCTCTTTCCTTCAATCGTATGACGCTGTTTTAATGACAGCCGGTTCAAGTGAACTCGTATGGAAAGACCTCGAAGAAAACGGCGTGCCGTGTGTTCCGCGTGTCCCTTCCCTATTCACCTTCCACATAAACGATAAAACACTTCACGAACTTTCAGGGATTTCTGTTCCGCAGGCACAACTGGAAATTCGCGACACGAAAATAAAAACCAACGGCCCAATACTCATTACGCATTGGGGATTAAGCGGTCCGGCCGTGCTGAAAGCCTCTGCCTTCGGTGCACTCGCGTTGGCCGAGAAAAATTACGAAGCCACCGTTCGCATCAACTGGATCAATCAAAACTTCAACGATACACTCGATGAATTGAAAGACCTACGCGAATCTCATCCGAAGAAATTGTGCGTCACGTTCAATCCGTATCAACTCTCTTCGAGATTGTGGAATTGGCATTTGCAACGCGCCGACCTCTTCCTCAAAGACTGGGCGAACAGCAGCAACAAGTCGCTCGAAATTCTGGCTGAATCTCTCGTTCGTTGCGACCTTCCCATGACGGGCAAGAGCACGTTCAAAGAAGAATTCGTCACCGCCGGAGGAGTAGATCTGAAGCACGTGAACTTTCAAACCATGGAACACAAACTTGTTCCGAATTTGTATTTCGCTGGTGAAGTATTGAACATTGATGCGGTTACTGGCGGATATAATTTTCAAGCAGCATGGACCACCGCGTGGATTGCAGCGCAAGGAATTGCAGATAAATTAGCAGAATGAGTCACGAAGAATACATGCAAATAGCCCTCGACCTTTCCTTGTACGGAATGGGTTCCGTGGCTCCCAACCCCATGGTGGGATGCGTAATCGTGCACAACGACGAAATTATTTCCAAAGGATATCACACCGCTTACGGCGAACCCCACGCCGAAGTTGAAGCCATTCGTTACGTAGAAGACAAAAGCATTTTGAAGGAATGTACGCTCTACGTTACCCTCGAACCGTGCGCACATTTCGGCAAGACTCCACCCTGCGCAAAACTCATTACTGAAATGGTCATTCCGCGCGTGGTCATAGGCACACGGGATCCTTTCAGCGAAGTAAACGGAAGAGGCATTGAACACCTGAAGGCCAATGGCGTTGAGGTAATCGAAGGAATTCTCGAAGACGATTGTCGATTCTTGAATCGCAGATTCTTCACCTTCCACGAAAAAAAACGTCCGTATATTATTTTGAAATGGGCACAAACCGCAGACGGATTCATGGACAAGATTCGTGAAGAAAATGAACGCGGCTCCTTCCCTATTTCTTCTTCTGAATCGCGAAAGTTGGTGCACCAGTGGCGCAGTTTGGAGCACGCCATTTTAGTTGGACCAACAACCGCGCTCAACGACGATCCGGCATTGACCGTGCGTTTGGTGGAAGGCGAAAATCCGATTCGTATTGTTATCGATGAAAAGGGTTGTCTTCCGGAAGAGCTTCAGTTGTTCAACAACGAAGCGCGAACCATTGCCTTGGTGGGCAACGGCGTTCAAGCAAGATACAACTGCGAAATTCTTCCACTCGAAAAATCGGGCGTTGAAGAATGGATGCGTGTTTTGCATGCCGCGAACATTCAAAGCATCTTGGTTGAAGGCGGCGCTGGAATACTGAATACCTTTATTGAAAGCGGAATGTGGGACGAAATGCGCGTATTCACTTCCAACAAAAACATTGAAACCGGATTGAAAGCGCCCCTTCAAAAAGGTAAGCCCTATTCTGAAAAGTACATCGGAGTAGATCATTTAACTGTCACTGTAAACAAATGATCTATCTTATTTTTAGCGTCATTACGAACGCCGCAATCTATTGGCTCTTCAAATACTTTGAACAAATTGAAGCGAAGATTTTCGAGACCATCGTCTTCAACTATATCGTTGCGTTTACATGTGGAATTTTCTTCGTCCCGAATGTTCATGACGCCGTACAAAGCGCCCTGCAATTTCCTGTTTGGAGTGTAGCCGGACTCATCATGGGTTCGCTCTTCATTTCTGTTTTTTACTTCATGGCCATAACAGCCAAGAAGTCTGGAATAGCCATGGCCACGCTCAGTTCAAAGATGTCGTTGGTCTTAGCCGTAATTGTTCTAGCCTTTTTAGGGAAAGGAGAAATCACGCTGTTGAAAGCCATAGCGCTGCTGATTGCCATGTTTGGATTGTATCTCTTCAGCGTAGACCGAAAAAGCAAGTTGAGCAAAGACATGCTCTTGTATCCGATAGTGCTCATGCTTGGAAGTACGAGCATCGATTTCAGCATTGCGTATTTCCAAGGCTTCACCGCGAATCAGAATGAGCTATCGTTGTTCACCTGCATGCCCTTCATGGGTGCCGGCATTATTGGAATTAGCATCCTGATTTACAAACTCGTTTTCCGAAAGGAAAAATTTCCTTTGAAGGAATTGGGAACAGGTGTCTTGCTCGGACTGGTGAATTACGGCTCTATCTTTTTTCTTGTTGAATTGTACCACAGCGGTTGGATGCCCGAGAGCACAATATTGCCGATCAATAATCTGTTAGTCCTGGTAATTGGATCAATTGGCGCGGTTTTTATTTTCAAAGAGAAACTCAACCGAAGAAAGATTCAAGGTTTGGTTATTTGTATACTTGCTCTAATACTTTTATTATGAAATTAAAATTTGTTCAAGCCTTATTGGTATTCATGGTTATAGTTGGAAGTGGATTGTTCTCGAGACTTTATGCGCAGGCCTTTACGCAAGCCCAGCTCGATTCAGCAAACACGGCAAAGTCTATCACACAGCTTTCTTCCGAAGAAAAGAATGTCATTAAGCTCATTAACTTAGCACGCATGTATCCGAAACAATTCGCGAAGAACTATGTCGCGAAATACGACGAGAAGAAAACGGGTTATGCCTATGATGCATCTTATACTAAGGACAAAAATTCTCTCATTTCAGAATTGAACGCCATGAAGCCTTTGAAACCATTAGTATTCGACAACGAGATGTTTGAGTTAGCGAAATGTTGGTGTTTGGAATCAGGGAAATCTGGAGAAATTGGACATGCTAGAAAGAACTGTAAATCGGGATACAACGGCGAATGTTGCAGCTACGGATTCAGTGTAGCGTTGGATATTGTTATGCAATTGATGGTCGACAACAACATACCTGGCCACGGTCATCGTAAGATTATCCTCACCCCCTATTACACGAAAATTGGAATCAAGAACGGATCGCATAAAGTGTATTCTTTTTGTTCGGTGATAGATTTTAAGTCTTAACGTTTTTTTTTGCAAATTCCGATGAAGGAGATTCTAGATATCTGCTAGTCTCACTTTAAAAGATTTTTTGAATTGATTGAAGACCTTTATTGGTTCCATATTGGTCATTCCCATTTCTTTAAACATTGCTTTATCGGGTATTTCTACGGCAGCTATTTCTGCAAACTTTTGAACGTGCTCTTTAATACTTTCGGGTAAATCAAATTCCGAATCTTGTGATAACATAACCGATAATCTAAAAACATCTGATTTATGTTTTCTTAACTGCTTCAAATCTTCTTTACTTCCATTTTCAATTCTTTCCTTAATTTCAAGAAAAGCCTTTGCTTTCAAACATATCAATGCCTCGATACTTGCATGATGTAAACCCTCTTCCATTTGGCTGTGCTCAATCAAATAGTTGTAATAATCATCATTCAGTAAAATTGCGGACAAACTTGAGAGGTCATCATCAACTGGTATAGGTGTTAGATGTTCGTCTGCATCAAAGTTAATTACATCCGGAGTCCTTGAAAACAGTTCAATCTGATATGGGAAATTTAAGTTTCGAGG
>CANIBZ010000049.1 GCA_947466425.1 Flavobacteriales bacterium | reverse complement strand
TTGCTTCAATTTCAAGAATCGAAATTAGAGGTCATTAAATCGCGCATTGCCTTGGTTTCCTTCCTTGAATCGCGCGATGAAAATAGAGTCGCAATTTTGAATGAAACCATTTCACCTTCTTCCAATTTCAAAAATGAATTGGCTCCGTTTCGACAAGGTGCCTATCTCTTCGCGCAACTAGACGCTCATCCGGAATTGGCCCTCTATGCCAACAAAGGCGAATCACTTCGCATAGAAGAGAAATGGAAGGTGGAAAAGTTGAAACCGAAATTAAACGTGGAATATCATTTCTTGAACAAAGATTTAAGTGAAGGACTTCCCTCCTATTTTTCTACCAACAATTACAAATGGGGTGCAGAGTTTTCCATGCCCTTGTTTCTTCGCGAAGCGCGCGGAGATTTAAAAGTTCAGCGCATTAAGATTGAAGAGAATAATCTGAATACCGAGTGGAAAAAGATTCAGCTTGAGCAGAAAACGTTGGCGTTGGAAAGTGCCTATACCAGCACCCTTGCGCAACAGCAACTTTCTGAAAAAAATGCTGGCCTTTACAAGCGTTTACTTCAAGCCGAAAACAGCAAACTCTTCAACGGAGAAAGTTCGCTCTTCATCGTTAATCAGCGCGAGAATACCTATTTCGAGAATGCCATTAAAGCGTTGGAACTTGACCGAAAAGTTCAACAAGTGAGAATAGATCAGAGCGCTTTGTGGATACTGACTTTTCTCAAGGAATAACAGTTGAACAATCCAACTTCAAAATGGTTTTACAAGTATGAAACGTAAAAAAATCATGACCTACACCCTGCTCGTAATTGCGGTAATTTTCATTTTATTCCAATCCTTTGTCTACATGTCTACAAGCAAAACAAAAGAGCAACCCTACACTGTGCTTGAAAAAGACGGAGACATTGAAATCCGATTGTATCCTTCGGCTACTCTGGCAACCGTGCAGTCGAAGGCCAATTCATACGATGAAATGGCTAGTCCAGGATTTCGTGCATTGGCCGGATATATTTTTGGTGGAAATGAAAACGAGACACAGATTGCTATGACTGCGCCTGTTCAAATGGACATTAACGACAGTCTTTCTTCCATGAGTTTTGTAATGCCGGAAGGCTATGACATGAATAATCTTCCAAAGCCGAACAACAGCAATGTTATTCTTTCGAAGACAACGGAACAGGTTATGGCTGCTATTCGATTCAAAGGCTTCGCGAACGACGACGATCGCGAAAAACACAAACAGGAACTTCAGAATTACTTGAATTCAAAAGGCATTCAGACCAAAGGTAATTTCAAATTTTTAGGGTATAATCCTCCCTACCAACTCTTTGGAAGAAGGAATGAAGTGGTGATTGAAATTGTTCGCTAATTTCTGTTGAATGAAATACCTTCGTGATTCGTAACAATCATGAAGCAAAAAATCTATTCGTTATCCTTTCAAAATAAATCATTCAAAGTTGTTGAATGGAGCAAATCGGACGACGCCAATGAACTGATTCTTTGCTTGCATGGGTTCGGAAGAAATCCGGAAGATTTTGAAACCTTTGCACATGAGTTAAAAGACCATGAACGCATGGTTGCTATTGGATTTTGGTCTCATGAAGGAAGTGATTCTTTCACCCCGAAAGAATTAAAAGAAGGGCTTTCTGTGGAAGCGTGGGTGGCGCAGTTTCATTTCATTTTGAATCATTTCGGTGTTGAAAAATGCAGGCTTCTTTCCTACAGCATGGGAGGTAGATTGGGGCTCATGCTTATTCAACACGCCGGAGAAAAAATTACTTCAGCTAAATTTCTAGCCAGCGACGGACTGACAAGAAACAAGCTTTACGCCTTCACAGTTGGAACAATGTTGGGAAGAAGTATTGCAAACAGATTGAAGAAAAACGCCAGTATCGTTATTGGATTTGCGCGCTTATTGAAATCGCTCAAATTACTTCCCATTAAATTATTTCGTTTTGTTGAATTCTACATGCACGACCGTAAAGTTCGCGAGCAGGTTTTCGATGTTTGGATGGGCTATCGGCATTGCTATCCGGAAATGAAATTAATTGCGCAATCGATTGAAAAGAATAAAATTCAAACTGAATTTATTTTCGGAAAACACGATGTGATTATTCCTTGGAAGCATGGGGATAAACTTCGAGCCTTAACTTCTCACATGAATTATGTGGAATGGAAGGAGGTGGATAAGGGGCATAAACTTATGTAGCGAGCTACAAGATACCTCGTGAGATTTTTCAAAAGATTCTTTCAGAAAAATGCCCCGCAAACAAGGCACCTTTGTGCCTTGGCGAAGCCTACCTTAATTAAATCAACTACAACCTAATTCAAACTCTAAAATAACTTCTGAACCATTCTTCTTGAATGTGCAGTTATCGCTCAATTTCCTCATGAGATAAATACCTCTACCTCCCCGTTGTTCTTCTATGTTCGGGTCCGTTGGATCCGGAACATTATTATAATCGAATCCTTTCCCTGAGTCTGAAATAACAAATTTCAAATACCGCTCTTCGATTAAATTAAATTCAACATAAAACAAGCGCGCGCTATGTTCTTTATGTCCATAATGAATGGCGTTACTCACAGCAGCTGAAACGGCAACCAAGATATCGCTGTATCGCTTCTGACAAATCTTGTAATCTGAAACCAATTCCTGTATAAATCTTTCCACCTGGTTTAAGCTGCTCAGTTCGGAAGGCAAGCCAATCTTTACGCATGTCTGAATCATTAAAATCTCCTTTCCTAGTTGTTTGCAAATTACAAGCAGTATTTTTTAGCACAACTGAAACAAATGAACCGAATTATTCAGGGTGAAAAAGTTGTTCAAGTTGTTCAAAAGGAACGCTGTAAAACAAGATCTTACAGAAGGTTCCAAGGAAAGGTGCTTCGCAAGTATCTACCTTGTGCAACACCTTGCGCAGCACCTTTTGAAAAACCTTGCGAAGCACGTTGTCAACAACTGTTAAAATCTCGACTTGCACCATAACCATTGTTGGTTGTAATTTCGCAACCGTATTAGAAACACGCGCCTTACTTCACCCTACGAAGTGAGATAAAAAAAAAATGCCCAAAGACAAAAGCATTAAGTCGGTCCTCATTATTGGTTCTGGACCCATCGTTATCGGACAAGCATGTGAATTTGATTACTCTGGAAGCCAAGCTGCGCGCTCGTTGCGTGAAGAAGGCATTGAAGTAACCCTCATCAATAGCAACCCTGCAACCATTATGACCGATAAGGTCGTTGCAGACAACATTTACCTGCTTCCCCTTGAAACAGCAAGTATTGAAACCATTCTGAAAAATCACAAGATCGATGTTGTTCTTCCGACTATGGGCGGACAAACAGCTTTGAACCTTGCTATTCAGTGCGAAGAAAGCGGTCTGTGGGAGCAATACGGTGTTCGCATGGTAGGAGTAGATACCAAGGCCATTGAGATCACTGAAAACCGCGAGGCATTTCGCGATTTAATGATTGAAATAGGCGTGCCTATGGCGCCGCAATTAACCGCAAAGTCTTTCCTTGAAGGAAAAGAAATTGCACAGCAATTCGGATTCCCCCTTTGTATTCGTCCTTCATATACACTCGGTGGTTCAGGCGCTAGCCTCGTATACAACCAGTCAGACTTTGACCGTTTGCTTACACGCGGACTGCACCTTTCGCCTATTCATGAAGTCATGATAGACAAAGCCCTTATGGGTTGGAAAGAATACGAATTGGAATTGCTTCGCGATGCCAACGACAATGTGGTGATCATTTGTAGCATTGAAAACTTCGATCCAATTGGAATTCATACAGGAGATAGCATTACTGTTGCTCCGGCCATGACCTTAAGTGATACGACCTTCCAAAAAATGCGCGACATGGCCATTATGATGATGCGCGCTATTGGAAATTTCGCAGGCGGATGTAACGTTCAATTCGCAGTTTCCCCCGATGCGAACGAAGACATTATTGCCATTGAAATTAATCCGCGTGTTTCGCGCTCTTCAGCCTTGGCATCGAAAGCAACAGGATATCCGATTGCGAAGATTGCTTCGAAACTAGCCATCGGTTATCACCTCGACGAACTTCAAAATCAGATTACCAAGAGCACTTCGGCGTTGTTCGAACCAACCTTGGATTATGTGATTGTGAAAATACCAAGATGGAATTTCGATAAATTCCCTGGATGCAACCGTGAGTTAGGTTTGCAAATGAAGAGTGTGGGCGAAGTAATGGGAATTGGAAGAACATTCCAAGAAGCCCTTCAAAAAGCCTGTCAATCCTTAGAAATAAACAGAAACGGATTAGGTGCAGACGGCAAAGAACTTCGTGATCAGCAAGAAATTTTAGACTCACTAGAGCACCCAAGTTGGAATAGAATCTTCCACATTTACGACGCCATTAAATTGGGAATACCATTCAAAACCATTCAAGAAAAAACACGCATCGACTTGTGGTTCTTGAAGCAAATTGAAGAGTTACTTCAACTTGAACGTGTGATTGAGAAGCACACGCTCGCTTCCATTCCAAAAGAACTATTATTCGAAGCGAAGCAAAAAGGATATGCAGACAGACAAATCGCTCACCTTCTGAAATGTTTGGAAAGCGCAGTGTACACAAAGCGCGACGAGATGGGCATTCAGCGAGTGTATAAGTTGGTAGACACCTGTGCGGCAGAGTTCGAAGCGAAGACTCCGTATTACTACAGCACGTTTGAATACGAGAACGAAAGTGTTCGTTCCGAAAACAAAAAAGTAATTGTTTTGGGAAGCGGCCCGAACCGCATTGGTCAAGGTATTGAGTTCGACTACTCGTGTGTGCACGGTGTGCTTGCGGCGAAGGAATGCGGATACGAAACCATCATGATCAATTGCAATCCGGAAACCGTTTCGACGGACTTCGATACCGCAGATAAGTTGTATTTCGAACCCGTTTTCTGGGAACACATCTACGACATCATTCGTCATGAAAACCCCGTGGGAGTAATTGTTCAGCTTGGCGGACAAACAGCTTTGAAGCTTGCAGAAAAATTACAGCGCTACGGAATTAAAATATTAGGAACCTCTTTCGACGCCTTAGACTTGGCTGAAGACAGAGGTCGTTTTTCAAATTGTTTGAAGGAAAACAACATACCGTATCCGGATTTCGGAGTGGTAGAAAACGCCGAGCAAGCCATTGAGCTTTCGAAAAATTTAGGCTTTCCGTTGTTGGTTCGTCCGAGCTATGTATTGGGTGGACAAAAGATGAAGATTGTCATTAACGAGCACGAATTGGAACAGCACGTGGTGAACATTCTTCGCGACATGCCCGACAATCAGATTTTGTTAGATCACTTCTTGGAAGGCGCTATTGAAGCCGAAGCCGATGCTATTTGTGATGGAGAAGATGTTTACATCATTGGTATTATGCAACACATTGAGCCTGCTGGAATTCACAGCGGTGACTCGTACGGTGTTCTTCCACCGTATAACTTGGGCGACCTTGTTATGACACAGATTGAAGAGCACACGAAGAAGATTGCTGTTGCACTTGGAACGGTTGGATTGATTAACATTCAGTTCGCCATTAAAGACGATGTTGTCTATATCATTGAAGCGAATCCGCGTGCATCGCGCACGGTGCCTTTCATTGCAAAGGCCTATGATGAACCGTATGTTAATTATGCAACGAAAGTTATGTTGGGTGAATTGAAGGTGAAGGACATTAACTTCCAACCGAAACGAAACGGATACGCGATAAAAATCCCTGTATTCAGCTACGAAAAATTCCCTGAGGTAAACAAAGAACTCGGTCCGGAAATGAAATCAACGGGCGAAGCCATTCGATTTATTAAAGACCTGAAGGATCCGTTTTTCAGGCAGATTTTTTCGGAACGCAATCTTTACTTATCAAAGTAAAAATCGAAGCAAGCTTCGATCAATCCTGCGTATCAATTCTACGAATCAATCACTGCGTGAGAAATCACCTATGGTGATCAATCCTGCGGAGCAATTCTGCGAATCAATAACAATGTGAGCAATCCTGCGGATCAATTCTGCGAATCAATCACTGCGTGATCAATCTCGTTGAGATGAATCGTTCCGATTAATCCGAAGGATTGATTGCGAAGCAATTGATTTGTCGAAGACAAATTGATCAACGAAGTTGAGTTATGCCTATTTATTCCAGAATTTCAACAAATCAACCCAAACTTCTTTGCTGCAAATCAATATTCACGGGCTTTCTCAAGCCTTTCAGAACTTAAAAAGTCGGACATATTGATTTATAAAACATTCGCATTTACATGAGGAGATTTGCCAAAAATCTCAATTATGTTACCCATGTATCAATACAGCGAAGAACTTGCAACAAATGTCCTAGACATCATTAGCAAACTTCCAGATTATCAAAAAAGGTCATCAATGGTTGACCAGCTTCGACGAAGTGCGACATCTGTTTTTGCCAATATGAACGAAGCAAAATCATCTCAATCGAAGAGAGATTATGTTCACAAACTTTCAATTGCTTTAAAAGAATGCAGAGAAACTGAAGGATGGATTAAGCTTCTTCACCGTGCTGAAATATTATCACTTACTGATTATGAAATTATCAAAGGACATCTTCGAAAAGTCGGCGGCGCTCTTTATGCGGTGATCAAGGCAATGAAGAAAAAACTTTAATCTCATTTTCAATCATCTTCGATGATCAATCTGATTTCATCAGATCAATTCTGCGAATCAATCACCGCGTGATCAATCGCTTTGCGATTACTCCGAAGGATTGATTGCGAAGCAATTGATTTGGCGAAGACAAATTGATCACCAAAGGTGATTGATCACGCAGTGATTGATTCGCAGAATTGATCCGAAGGATTGATCACGCAGTGATTAAAGCCCTTTGATGTAATTGTTGAACGAATCATTAAACGCCGTCCCGCCCGCTGTGCGGTGTTTGGAAAGTTGCTTGAATTCGACCAACGCCCACAACACGAATTCCATGAGGAACGGAACGTCGATGGTTGCAACCTTCGGTTGGTACTTGTTTAACAAAATCACAAGCGGTTCAACGGAAAGGAGTGCATTTACATAGGTCTCTTCGTTCGATTCGTCGGTGAGTTCAAAGGCGTCTGCTTCGAAAAACCAGTTGATGATTTCATCGTACGGAGTTTCTTGATTTTGCTTTTTTAGTTTTTCAATCTTCGGGAAGTATTGAACGAACAAGGTCTTGGTGGCCTCTGCTATCAAGTGATTCGCAACGAATGCCGTTCCTTCTTGTTCGCCTTCGTATACCAATTCTACCTTTCCAGTAATGGAAGGAATCATACCCATAAGGTCGCTGAAGCGAACAGAGGTTTTCGTTTCTCCGTTCATGAGCGCGCGACGCTCAGCAGTACTGATTAAATTTTCAAAAGCAGTAATACTCATACGTGCACTCACACCACTCTTGTGATCGATGTATTCACTTTGTCTGGCTTCGAAAGCTATTTGCTCGAGAATATCGCGAGCCAATTCCGGAACGTGCACAGCACACAAGCGATCTTCCAACTTCTCTGATTCTTGCTTCGTGATTTTCTTCGCGGTTTGAATATCGGCTGAATAATGCGTCAAAATCTGAGACCCAATGCGGTCTTTCAGCGGTGTGACAATGCTTCCACGATTGGTGTAGTCTTCCGGATTCGCAGTGAACACAAATTGCAAATCCAACGGAAGTCTCAATTTAAATCCACGAATCTGCACATCTCCTTCTTCCAAAATATTGAAGAGCGCCACTTGAATACGCGCTTGCAAATCGGGCAATTCGTTAATCACGAACAGACAACGGTTCGCTCTAGGTATCATTCCGAAATGAATCACGCGCTCATCTGCATAACTCAATTTCAAATTAGCAGCTTTAATCGGATCAATATCTCCAATTAAATCGGCAATGGTCACATCGGGTGTTGCCAACTTTTCGAAGAAACGATCCGAGCGATGAAGCCAGGTGATTGGCGTATCATCTCCCTTCTCTTCCATGAGATCACGCGCATAGCGACTTATCGGATGAAAAGGATCGTCGTTCATTTCACTTCCAGCTACAACGGGAATGTATTCGTCTAGAAGGTTAATCATCAAGCGCGCAATACGTGTCTTCCCTTGTCCGCGTAGACCCAACAAGTTAATGTTATGTTTCGATAATATTGCGCGTTCCAATTGCGGAATAACAGTGTCTTCATATCCGTGCATTCCAGGAAATGTATTTTTTCCTTCTTGAATGGAAACAATCAGATTGTCGCGCAACTCGTTCTTAATGCTTTTTGAAATATATCCCGACGCTTTCAATGCGCCGAATGTGTTGATCGAAGTATTCATTCGTTTAGTTAATTCGTTTTTTTCTATTCGTTTCGTAATCGTGAAAAATCATTTCACCCAATCCTTTCAAACCTGTATAAAATGCCTTCCCTTTGTTCGAACGCGTGAACTCTTCCACGAAAGCCTGCAGATAGGGATCTTGTGCGATCATGAATGTGGTAATTGGAATGTGCATCTTGCGTGCTTGTGCTGCCATGGTGTAACATCTTTCAACAATGTGTTCATCAAGCCCATTGCTGTTTTTGTAGTATTGTCCGTCTGGCAAGCGAAGGCAACTTGGTTTACCATCGGTGATCATGAAAATTTGCTTGTTCGTGTTCTTCTTTCTTCGAAGAATATCCATGGCCAACTCGAGACCGGCAACGGTGTTCGTATGATACGGACCCACGTTTAAGTATGGAAGATCTTTGATTTTTATAGGCCAAGCATCATCTCCGAAGACAATCACATCGAGGGTATCTTTCGGATAGGAAGTGGTAATGAGTTCTGCCAATGCCATCGCCACTTTCTTGGCCGGAGTGATACGATCTTCTCCATAGAGAATCATGCTGTGGCTAATGTCGATCATGAGCACGGTGCTCATCTGCGACTTATGATGGGTGTCTTCCACCACCAAATCTTGTTCGGTTAGTTTGAAGTCACCAACGCCGTTGTTGATTTGCGCGTTCTTCAAACTTTCGGTCACTGAGATATTTTCGAATGAATCTCCGAATTGAAAACTTCGGAACTCACCTGTTGCTTCATCGCCTTGTCCGCTTTTCTTGCTCTTGTGATTTCCTGCACCGCTCTTTCGAATCTTTCCGAAGATTTGATCCATGGCATTCTTCCGAAGCACGCGTTCAGTCTTGGCTGTAATGGCCATCTGTCCTTGTCCGTCGGGCAGAATCTCTTCCTTCAAATACCCCTTCTTCTTCAGGTCTTCCACGAAATCTTCCATGGTGTACTCGTAGGTTGTGAGGGTGTATTCTTTGTCTATTTCTTTTAACCACTCCAACGCCTCATCTACATCTCCGGAGGTATGTGTAATGAGTTCACTGAACACATCGAACAGTCTCTCGAACGGAGACAGATTGGGTTCTTCAAACGGCTTAAAAACATAACCAGACTTTTGCATGCAAAAGGAATTTAAGGAATAACATCACGCTCATTGAAAAGTTCAATGCGGGACGAAGTTACGGGAACTACGTAATTGGAAAATCGAAGATTTTATTCCTACTGTGTAATTGGAACTGCGTAATTGGAAAACCTTCGGCTTTATTCCTACTTCGTAATTCCTATTTCATAATTGGAACTGCGTTGTTGCCTTTCATCCGGAACGGTCATCGAACCGCTTCGTCATCAATCGCAGATTGTCATCACATGAAATGTGTCATCCACGTAGTGGTCATCAATCGTAGATTGTCATCCCATGAAATGTGTCATCCGCGCAGTGGTCATCACGAAGTGTCATCCTTCGAAGAAGGTCATCACACAAAGTGTGTCATCGGCTTGCCGTTATCCGCTTCGCGGTTGAATAAACAGCATATAACCTGCATATAAAAATTAGCGTTTATGCCAAAGACCCTATTGAACTTTGCAAAAAAAGTACAATGGATAATCGCTTTACAGAAATTATAAAACTAATAGAGCACTCGAGGTCGAAGGCGATCAGAGCCGTTAATACAGAATTGATAAATCTCTATTGGCTAATAGGAGAAAATATTTCCAATAAAATGAATAGTGCTGAATGGGGTGATTCGGTTGTGACGGAATTAGCCAATTACATTAAGAAAATTGAGCCGAATTTAAAGGGATTCTCGGACAAGAATATTTGGAGAATGAAGCAGTTTTATGAGACTTATAGAGGAGATCTAAAACTCTCAACAGTGGTGAGAGAAATAAGTTGGACCCACAATTTGGCAATTTTCTCAAGGTGTAAATCTCACGAGGAGAGGTTATTCTATTTGGAAATAACTAAAAGAGAAAACTACAGCAAGAGGGAGCTAGAGAGACAAATATCTTCAAGCTTGTTCGAGCGGACGATGATTGGGAATTCAAAACTCTCACCACCGGTGAGAGAAATTCTGGATGCCGAAAAAAACATCTTTAAAGATAGTTATGTATTTGAATTTTTAAGTTTGCCAGAACCACATAGTGAGGCAGATTTACAGAAGGGTCTGTTAAGACAAATGAAAAATTTTATTATTGAATTAGGTAAAGACTTCATCTTTATTGGTGAAGAATTTAAGCTTCAGGTTGGTGCGAGCGACTTTTACATTGATTTACTATTCTTCCACAGAGGCCTTCAGTGTTTGATTGCTATTGAGCTAAAGGCCGATAAGTTCAGGCCTGAGCATATTGGGCAACTAAATTTTTATCTAGAAGCATTAGATCGCGACGTTAAAAAACCGAATGAAAATCCTAGCATTGGAATTCTACTTTGTAAGGACAAAGACAACGAAGTAGTTGAATATTCTTTGAGCCGCAACTTATCTACTACTATGGTTTCGGAGTATAAAACACAGTTACCTGAAAAAAGAATTTTACAGAATAAATTGAAGGAAATTTCCGACAAAGTTGATAATCTTTAAATCGCGCTGGGATCTATCGCTCCGATAAATCCGTATGATTGCTCACCAAAGGTGATTGATTGCGAAGCAATTGATAACGAAGAGATTGATTCGGAACGATTAGGAGTGTTTTCGTGGCGAATAAACCCCCGGCTCTTCTAAAAACTGTGAAGGTTTTTCTATTTCTGGAAGAACGGCATAAACTTGCGCGTCCATGGCGGCAGCGAGTTTGGCTAGGGTAAGGATTTGTGGGTTGGATTTGCCGTTTTCTATTACGCTGAGGTTCGGAACATCCATTCCGACTTTGCAGGCGAGATCTGCCTGCGACATCTTCAGTTTCTTGCGCTTGGCTCGTATGTTCTTTCCAAGTTCTTCAAGGTATTCTTTGTCGTTCTTCGGCATGCAGCGAAGGAACTTGCATTACCAAAATTTAATGTTATGTATATACATAACTACTGATTTTTGATTTATGTTTGTCTAACCTTAAAAATTTACTGCAATTCTTTCCTGAAAAATAAATTAAAACTGTATGAAAACAACCAAACATTTTTTCTTCCCCTCTCTTAACTTTTCTTCCCTTTTTTCTCATCTTCCCCTCTCTTCCCTTTTCTTAACCTCTCTTACCTTATTAACTGTTCTTTCCGCTAATGCACAGGTTCCTTCATATGTCCCCACAAACGGACTAGTAGCCTATTGGCCTTTTAATGGTAATGCTATTGATGCAAGTGGTAATGGGAATAATGGAAATTTAGGAAACACGATTTCCGTTTCAGATAGAAATGGAAATCCTGGAGGAGCTTTTTACATGAATGATTCTAAAATAACGCTAGGAACAACCTTTCATGTCGCTAGTAATCAGAATTATACATTCTCGGCTTGGGTGAAAATTGACATTCTTGAAGAAACCAATATTTTCTCTCAAAGAGATGCATTGGGATACAACGGATTGGAAATGACAATTGAAGGAGCTGAAGTTTTTCCTTATTACGGATCAACCTCTACGGATTATCAGTGGCAAATGGCCTGTACCAACATTTCTCTAAATGAGTTTAATTTAATTACAGTCGTTTTTGACGCGGCGAACAATCTCGTAACAGGATATGTAAATGGCGTTCAAACAGGTTCATTTGGTATTGCTTCGGTTGGCGCAATAGAGAGCACAGAGAATGCATTCATTGGAGCAAAGGACAATGTGTTGTCGGTTGCAAAGTTTACTATTGACGACCTTATTATTCACAACAGAGTTCTTTCTCAAAATGAGATTAATTCTATCTATAATAGCTGTAATGTTACTCCGGTTATTGTTTCAGGAAACAATTTGCCTAGCGCTTTTAACACATCAATATACAGCTGTACGGCCAATCTAGGCAGCACATATTCTTGGTCTGCAACTAACGGCGTTGTTGTTAGCGGACAAGGAACGAATTCAGTGAGTATCTTATGGGGAGCTGAAGGAGTGGGAAGTGTTTCTGTTTCAGAGACAACAGCAGACGGTTGTGTTGGTGATGAAGTTATTTATGATGTGAATGTACAATGTGTGGTTTCAGGAAATGAGATAACTGGTCCGGTTGGTCCAGAGGCATTTTCGAATTCAACATACACATGCAACGGTGCTGCGAATAGCACTTATAACTGGACAGTCACGAACGGCGTAATTGCAAGCGGACAAGGAACAAACACCGTAAATATTCTATGGGCATCAACAGGTTTAGGAAATGTAAGCGTTATTGAAACAACCGCAGAAGGTTGTGTAGGCACAACTCTTTCACAAGATGTTGTTGTTATTCCTGTGAACGTTGAAGAGCTTTCGAATCAAATGCTCTTATATCCGAATCCAGCAACCACCGAACTCAATCTTCAAATCACATCAGACCTTATCGGCACAGATCTTTTTGTTTTCGATGCACTTGGAAAACAAATTTTGAAGCAACAAATTCTTTCAACCAACACAACTATAAACACCTCATCATTTGCTGTTGGTAGTTATGTTGTGAAAGTGGGTGGTGGAGTTAAGAAGTTTGCTGTAGTGAAATAGAGAGAATGCGAGTAGAGTGAATAATTTTTTAAGAACTAAATAGAAATAAAAATGGAAAATGAAATTGCTTATTTGAAGACAGAAAATGGGTTAGAATTCAGATTGAATGATGACAAATTATTTATTAATAGCACGAATGGCGGAGAGACAATAGCTCTGAGGTCTATTAACGGAATTGGATGTTTTGATCTTATAGATCAACACAAAACTGCCCTTCAAAACTATAATTCAGCGCTTGTGTCGGTAAAAGTTACTGGTTGGATGTTAGTAGTATTTGGAGTGCTTTGCTTGCTGCCAACATTGTTTTGGGGGTGGACATGGTTTTTAATTTTTTCTTTGCCGGTAATAGGTCTTGGTTTTTTTATTCTCTCGAAACTGGGTAAGTCTAAACCTCCGAAGATGGAATCTTGCGTTCGAATTATGTTGAATGGATTGAATCGAGATTTTAGTTATGAAAAGGGAGGTGCAAACGCGGCTGAAGTTTCGAATTTTGTAGCTCGAGTTGAAGAAACATTAACATCTTTTCACAAAAGGAGTTAGAATTAAATTTTTGATTTGTAAACACATGAATCGAGCTCGCTCTGCGAGCGGCATGAGTACTGCCCCCACTGAAAGGTGGGGGATGGAATTTTAGGATAGGACTTTGTCTCGTCCTAAAATGAGTTTACACAAAAATTAAAAAAATGAAAGAAAAGTGTAAACCATTATTAGGACAATTAATCGATGGGAAATTATTCTTATCCAACGAAGAAAAATTAGAAATCGTAAACGCATTTTTATCTGGAAATGAAAC
>CANIBZ010000048.1 GCA_947466425.1 Flavobacteriales bacterium | reverse complement strand
AGCAATCAGAGCAAATACGATGAAGTCCTTGCAGGAAAAAACACCTTCACCGAGCAAGAGCAAAAAGGCTATGTCTTGTTTCAAAAAAACTGCAATGCTTGTCACACCGAGCCTTTGTTTACGAACGACGAATTCAAATGCAACGGCATTCCTCTGAATGATTCGCTGAATGATTTTGGAAGAGGCGCTGTTACCACATTCAGACAAGACCGACTGACCTTTAAGGTTCCGTCGTTGCGGAATGTTGAAATGAGCTTTCCGTATATGCATGATGGAAGGTTCAAGACCTTACAGCAAGTCTTGAATCACTATTCATCCATTACTGGAAAAGAGGAAAATATTTCTTCCCCATTAAACCATTCTTTGAATTTAACTTCCAATGAAAAGCAGGACCTTATAGCGTTCTTGCTAACTTTAACTGACCAAAAATTTTTAACAAAAAAAGATTATCAATTTCCTCAAACCCTTCAACATGAAATTACTCAACGTTCTAATCGTTAGTTTAGTTCTATCGGCAAGTCAAATGCTTGCTCAAGGACCAGTTGTAACCTCGTGGATGCAAAACACCACTGGAATTACCGGAAGACATTATGTAAATGGAAATCCTACGCCAATCGTGGACAATTCGCTTGCAAACATTCAATCTGTTCAATACTCTAACAATTGGGTGTACGTTTCAACGAATGGAATTCCTGCGTATATCACAGGTCCATTTCCAGGTAATCCTTCAATAGCAACAGCGCAAAACGCAATCTTCAAATTTCCTTTGGTGCCCGCACAAAACACTGGGACTCCAACAAACACAACCGGTGGAAATATTGGTGTGTTTATTAACGGCGTTGCTTTGTTCGATTACAGAGACGGTGTTTCTTGGAACAACAACACGCAAGCCGAAGCCGGTGGACCCATCATGGGACCTCCTGGAGATGGCGTTTGGAATCGCGATGCGGTACCTGCTGAGCGCTTGGGATTTGACTGCGCGAAAGGTCATCCAGCCATGGGTAATTATCACCACCATCAAAACCCGAGTGCCTTCAATTTGGACTTGGTGGTTATTTCAACTGTTTGCGACATCTATGCTGCAGATGCGTTGTATGTCATTAATTCAACCGAACATTCTCCGCTTATTGGCTATGCCTATGATGGATTCCCTATCTATGGCGCTTATGGATTTGCGAATGCAGACGGAACAGGTGGAATTGTTAGAATGAAAAGTGGATTTCAATTGAGAAACATAACTACGCGCACCGTTTATGCAAATGGAACGGATGTTACCGATGGCCCCGCTGTTAGCGCCACATATCCACTAGGACATTATCGCGAAGACTACGAATTCGTTGCTCATCCTGGAATGGAAGATTATCTAGACGAACACAACGGACGTAATTGCGTGACTCCTGAATATCCGAATGGAACCTACGCCTACTTCTGCACGGTAGATGCCAATCACAATTCGGCTTATCCGTATGCTGTTGGACCAACGTTTTACGGAACGAAAGTCGCTGCGAAAGTAACAAGCATTACAGAAGCAGTGACTACTTACACTCCAAGTGCAGTGGCAGATATTCAAATTGAAAATGTAAACGTGAATACGTATCCGAATCCGGTTCAAGACGTGTTGGCGGTTCAAGTGAATACCGTGAACAGATCGAACGTTCAAGTTGATTTATTGAGCGCTGATGGAAAATTAATTTCGAGCACTGTTCTTTATCAAGGCAGCACGCTAGCGCATTTCGACACACGCACGCTTTACAACGGAACGTATTTCGTTCGTGTTGGAAGTGGGAAAAACAGTATGACGAAGAAGGTGGTGGTTTCGCACTAATTCTTCTTCAACATAAAATAAAAAAGGAGCTCGAAAGCTCCTTTTTTTTGTCATCTAAAATTTTAGTTCTTTACACAGCGGACTTCGAAACCGTATGCCTTAGGAGCATTCGGAGTTGAACCGCCCCCTAGATCTTGGCTGCAATATCCAATGTCGAAAGATGCACCGTCTGAAGTCCACCAATAAGAGCAATCTCCTAGGTTTACGTCACCCGATTCGTAACAGAACCCACCTTTATTCGCGTTAAAACCAGCCGAATTGGTTCCTTTCACTTTAGTCATTCCCAAATCACCTGTGCTTTCATTCCACTCTTCTATCTCCCAAGTATAATTAGCCAAAGCTTTTGCAGCCTTTCCGTCAACACTTGTTCCTCCTCCAAGAGAATTAGATAGTGTCTTGAAGTCAGAAGTAGACGCAACTTTAAATCCTGCAGGAGCAATTCCTCTTGCATCTTTCATTGCATAACCGTTATAAAAATAAACTCCATCACTAACTCTAAAGGCAGGTGTTTTAGATTTAGCGGCACTTGACCATTCTTTGTTGGTCTTTGCTTCTAAAATTGGTTCGCCATTGGAGAAAGTTGTCACCTTCAAATTTTCGGACATCCAATTCACCCCGCCAATTGCGACTGTTGGAATTACAGGAGCTTGCTCTGTTTTTGGTTGTTCAGCTGCCGGAGCGGGAGCTGCTGCATTGGCTTGTGCTTCAGGCTTTGACTCATTGCTTCCGCATGATGTAATTAAAATCAATGTCGAAGCTAGCATTGCGAATACACTCAAACTTTGTTTTTTCATGATCTGATTTATTTGGTTATCGATTTCTTCTTTGTTTCTTGTCGCGTTCTTGCTTGAACTTCAATTTCGCTTGAAGCGTTTTCTTTTCGTGAAAGGCTCCTTTGAAATCGGGATCGTCTAATCTCTTCTGACGGTCCATTTCGCGTGCATGATCTTGTTTTTCTTCGGGCTCTGTCTTTTCAATTTTCACAGCCTCTGGAATTTCGAAAACCGGAATGGTTTGACGAATAATTTTCTGAATGTTGGTCAAGTGATATTCTTCCGACTGGTCAACGAAACTAATGGCAACGCCTGTTTTGAATGCGCGACCTGTTCTTCCGATGCGGTGAACATAGTCTTCGTAATGGCCGGGCACTTGAAAATTTACTACGTGAGAAACCTCGAACACATCTATGCCTCGCGCGGTAACGTCGGTGCTAACGAGAATGCGAACGTTTCCGTCTTTGAAATCCTTAATGGCGTTCATGCGCGAATTCTGTCCAATGTTGCTGTGAAGGAATCTAATCTCACCCACATTGCTTCGCGCCATGAATTTTCCCATGGTGGTCGCGTCTGTTTTTGTTCGCACAAAAACCATCACGCGCTTCATCTCGTCTCCTTCCAAAAGATGCATGAGCAAGTTCAATTTCGTCTTGAAGTTTGGAACCATGTACACTCTCTGTTCCACAGTAGTAGCCGGAGTCGCCTGAGGCGTAACTTCAACACGTGAAGGGAATAAAAGGAAGTTGTCTGCAATGCGTTCTACTCGCTCAGGAAAAGTTGCAGAGAACAACAACTGTTGTTTTTTCTGCGGAAGCTTTTCTTGTATTTCACGAAGCTGTGGCCAGAATCCCATGTCCATCATACGGTCACATTCATCGAGCACCACGTGCTTTATTTTCTTCGGAATAATTACGCGCTTCGCGTAGATCTCTAAAAATCTTCCAGGGGTAGCCACGATAATGTCTACTCCCTTTTTAATAATGTCAATTTGAGTCTTCGGACCAACGCCGCCGTACAAGGCTACGTAACGAAGCTCGGTGTATTTGCAAAGACTTTGAATTTGTTCTTCCACCTGAACCACCAATTCTTTGGTTGGAACCAAGATGAGCGCTCTAGGCTCGTCTCCTTGCGGATACTTCAACAATTGTAATAAAGGAAGCACATAAGCCGCCGTTTTACCTGTGCCGGTTTGTGCAATTCCAATGACGTCTTGTCCGCCTAAAACTCTGGGAATAACTTTCTCTTGAATCTCGGAAGGAGACTCATACCCCAACTCTTTCACAGCATCTAAAAACTGTCTCGTTAACTTTAGTTCTTCGAACGTCATTCCACAAAGGTAACCTTCTTATCTTCGTGTCCGAAAATCATTTTCAATGAAAAAAATATTCATCGCTATTATTGCTCTTGGCCTAACGGCTTGGTGCTACTTCCAATTCAAAGATCAGGTTGCGCAGCTTCCAAAATCTGAAACCGAAAACGGACCGTTCGAATACGAAGTGGATCGCTTCGCAGACATTCGAATTCTTCGTTACAAGCTAGACGGATTCGATAAGTTAACCACGAAGCAAAAAGAATTCGTTTATTACTTAACGCAGGCAGGCCTTGCTGGTCGTGACATCATGTGGGATCAGAACTGCAAATACAATTTGGAAGTTCGGAGCATCTTCGAGAAAATTTATTCGAATTACAACGGCGATAAATCGTCTGAGGAATGGTTGAACCTTGAAACGTATTTGAAGCAATTGTGGATGAGTAACGGTATTCACCACCACTACAGCAACATTAAGCACACGCCGAAATTCAGTAAGGAATATTTCACTACACTTTGCGCTGCTACGAGCACGCAGGTTTCAGAAGAGATTATGGAAGTGATCTTCAATCCGAATGTTGCCGCAATGAAAGTGGAAAGCGATGCTTCAAAAGGATTGGTAGAAAATTCTGCTGTGAATTTCTATGAAGGTGTTACCACAAAAGAAGCCTTTGAATATTATGCATCGAAGGAATTGGCCGGCGATCGCGCACCCTTGTCTTACGGCATTAACGCAAATCTGCGCAAAGAAAACGGAGTTATTGTTGAAGATGTATATCGCATAGGAGGCAAATACAGCGCGGCATTGGAGCAAGTTGTATTCTGGTTGAATAAAGCAGAAAAGGTTGCCGAGAACGACAAGCAAGCCGTTTCACTTCGCAAGCTGATTGAATTCTACACAACAGGGGATTTGCGCACGTGGGACGACTTCAATATTCAGTGGGTGAAAGCTACTGAAGGTGACATTGACTTCATTCATGGATTTGTGGAAGTGTATAACGATCCGCTTGGAAAGCGCGGTTCATACGAAAGTGTTGTTGAGATCAACGATTTCGAAGCGAGTGATCGCATGAAGGTAATGATGCAAAACGCACAATGGTTCGAAGACAACTCCCCTATTCTTCCTGAACACAAGAAGAAAGAAGTAAAAGGAATTACTTACAAAGTGGTGAACGTTGCTGGAGAATCTGGCGATGCGAATCCATCTACTCCTATTGGAGTGAACCTTCCAAATGCACAGTGGATTCGCGCCATGCACGGATCGAAGAGTGTGAGTTTAGGGAACATTGAAGACGCTGCAAACAATGCAGGTGGTTCGGGCATGTTGAAGGAATTCGCGAACGACGAAGAAGAAATTGCTCGCGCTGAAAAGCACGGAGCAACTGCTGGAAAAATGCACACTGCTATGCACGAGGTGATTGGTCACGCGAGCGGACAATTGGAGCCGAACGTATCTGCGAGTTCTCAAACACTGAAAGAGTTCGCTTCAACCATTGAAGAAGGAAGAGCTGACTTGGTTGCCCTGTATTATGTAATGGATCCGAAGTTGGTTGAAATGGGATTGATGGAAAGTTTGGAAGTGGGAAAGGCAGAATACGACGGATACATTCGCAATGCGATGATGGTTCAGATGAGAAGATTGAAAATGGGTGAAGACATTGCTGAGGCGCACATGCGCAATCGCGCTTGGATTAGCAATTGGATCATTGAAAAAGGAGCATCTGCGAATGTTATTTCGAAAGAAGTTCGCGATGGCAAAACGTATTTCAACATTAACGATTACGGCAAGATGCGCGATCTAGTGGGTGAATTGTTGCGTGAAGTTCAACGCATCACTTCTCAAGGCGATTACAACGCAGCGAAAGCATTGGCAGACGGATACGGAAAGAAAGTAGATCCAACCTTGCATGCTGAAGTGCTTGCCAGATCTGAGAAATTGAATATTCCTCCTTACAACGGATTTGTAAATCCAATTCTAACTCCAGTGTTGGATTCAAACGGAAAAATGATAGACGTAACCGTGAGTTACACCAAGACCTTCGCAGAACAAATGTTAAATTACAGCAAGAACTACGGTTTCCTTGCACCAAAAAAATAAGATATGTCGAAAGGAGTATTTCAAGTCCCACTTCCAATTAATGAGCCTGTAAAAGGCTATGCACCTGGAAGTGTAGAGCGTACATCGCTTTCAGCCATGTACAAAAAAATGTACAATCAAGAACCGATAGACGTTCCCATGTATATCGGATCGGAATTGATTCGCACAGAAGAAAAGCTTCCGCTTACTTCTCCGCAAGAACATGCGAAAGTATTGGGTTATTTGAATCGCGGAACGAAAGACCACGTGATTCAAGCGATTGACACAGCCTTGGCAGCGCGCGAACGTTGGTCGCAATTGCCTTGGGAACATCGCGCAGCGATTTTCCTTCGTGCTGCCGATTTACTTGCTGGTCCGTACAGAGACCGCATGAATGCAGCGACTATGTTGGGTCAAGGAAAGAATGTGCATCAAGCTGAAATTGATGCGGCATGTGAGTTCATCGATTTCCTTCGTTTCAACGTGTTGTATATGCAACAGATTTACAACGAGCAACCGGGATCACAGCCAGGCATGTGGAATCGTTTGGAATACCGTCCGCTTGAAGGATTCGTATTCGCAATTACTCCATTCAACTTCACAGCTATTGCGGGTAACTTGCCTGCAAGTGCAGCCATGATGGGTAACGTATGTGTGTGGAAACCTGCGGATACGCAAGTATACAGTGCGCATGTGATTATGGAATTGTTCCGCGATGCTGGATTACCAGACGGTGTAATTAATATGATTACCGTTGACGGACCAGTTGCCGGAGACGTTGTGTTCTCTCACAGAGATTTCGCTGGACTTCACTTTACCGGATCTACCGCTGTATTCAAACACTTGTGGAAAGAGATTGGAAGCAACCTAGACAAATACAGAACTTATCCGCGCATTGTTGGAGAAACGGGAGGAAAAGACTTCATTGTGGTTCATCCGTCTGCGAATGCAGAAGAAGTTGCTACAGCTATTGTACGTGGCGCTTTCGAGTTCCAAGGACAGAAATGTTCTGCGGCAAGCCGAAGCTATATTCCTCGTTCGTTGTGGCCAGCTGTGAAAGAGAAATTGATTAGCGACTTGAAGGCGATCACCGTTGGAAGCCCTGAAGACTTCACCAACTTCGTGAATGCTGTTATTGATCGCAGATCTTTCGATAAAATCAAAGGATACATTGAATACATCAAGACGCAAAGCGACGCTGAAATTATTGCGGGTGGAACTTACAATGACTCAATCGGATTCTTTGTTGATCCAACAGTTGTTGTGACCACCAATCCGAAATTCAGAACCATGGAAGAAGAAATCTTTGGTCCAGTTGTAACGCTTTATGTGTATGAAGATGAGTTGTGGGCAGACACGTTGCATTTGGTGAATGAGACCAGTGATTACGCATTAACAGGAGCTGTTATCTCGAAGGATCGTTATGCCATTGACCAGGCAATGCGCGTATTGGAAAACGCTGCAGGTAACTTCTACATTAACGACAAGCCAACGGGCGCAGTTGTAGGACAGCAGCCGTTTGGCGGAGCTCGGGGAAGTGGAACCAACGACAAAGCCGGATCTTACTTGAACTTGTTGCGATGGGTTTCTCCGCGCACCATTAAAGAAACTTTTGTAACACCAGCACATTACACGTACCCTTGGAATGCCTAAACAATAAGGCTTGTGGATGCATTTGAAATAATAAAAGAAACCCTTGTCGACAATCCGTCTGTGTTATTTACGGTTGGCGATAAGGGCTTTTTTCGTTTTAAGGTGAAGCTTATCGCCAAGTTGCTTCTTTCAGAAGCCAGCAAGAACAACGGAGTATTCGTTGACAGCAAGGGCGAAGGGGTGATTTTATTTTTTGAAGAAAAGAATAAGAAATCTGCTTCCGTATTTATTCAACTTCTTGTTATTCTCTTTGCGATTGGGCCGTTCCGACTGCATCGTGTGTGGCGCCGGACACAAGAAGTTGCGGCCTTCCATTCGTTGTGGCCGAACTACATTTATTGCAGTTACTTGGCCGTCCGAAAATCTGCACGTGGACATGGTGCCATTTTCGAATTACGCAATGCCTTGTTTCAATTTCAACAAGAAAAACAATTACCCATTTTGGTTGAAACAACTACAGAGAAGAACAAGCGTATCTATGAGCGCATAGGCTTTCGTGTTTACGATGAACGTGTTGTGAGTGGGTTTAAGACCTTTTGTATGGTTCGAGACACATTGAATTAAATTGCCTAAAACTTTCATCTGCGGAAATTGAAAAAGATGGTATATTCACACTCCAAAACCTAAACATATATGAAACACCTACTTTTCATTGGCTTATTTTTTATTTCAATCATAAATATTCAAGCTCAAGATGAACCTGTAATTGATTTGGTCAAACTTCAACAAGAAACAAAAAACGCTTCCATTAAATTCAAGCAACAATTATCCGCACTTGAATACAATAGCGATTTTGAGAAATCTACAACAATAAGTTTCAGAGTAGATACTTTTCTCATTGAAGACTTAATTACACGTCGGATGGAAATTGATTTTTCAATTATTTCAACCACAGATGCATACGTGCAAGCCGAAAACGAATATTTGAAATTAGTAAACAAATATTATCAAATTCTGTACAATAAGCTAAGTGTAGAAGACAGACAATCGCTACAAACAGCGCATGAAAATTGGCTGATGTTTAAATCTGCTGAAAATACACTTTCAGAAAAATTGTCCCAAGACCAATATACAGGGGGCGGAGCTTATGCAGCTGTTCAAGTTTTATACGAAAACACGGTATTAAACAAATCAAGAGTAAAAGCCTATTATGAAAAACTTATTGGAATAGCTATGTAATTTATTTCTATTCGCTTTCTTAAACTTTAATATTCACCCGTTAATTACCCATTATGTTTTCTAAAATTTCATCAACGATAGTTTTTGTATTATCGATTCAGTGCTTGGCATTAAGTCAAGATATAAAAAAAGACCCCACGAAGTACACCAAGTTCAACGAGGCCGAAATTTCGTTTGTTTCAGATTATTTCAGATCAGTTTACAAACAGGATGCTGAGAGTTATGAAAATATACTTACCGAAAATATCACAGACGATTATTACGACATACACCCTGGTGGTGCTGAAGAAATTGCTGCTAGTTCTTCGTTCAGCCTTTATTGGAATAAATCACTTATTGCCTCATTAGGTGAAGCGAATAGCCAATACAAGTTTTTCCACGTTTCAGCCAACGGTGGGGGAAACGCAAATTGGACTGAAATTTACGCAATGAAATTATCAAACGGCATCCCAAACTCTGTTTTTCAAATAGATGTGCCCTGTCCATTTAATTCCCCTAACGGGTGCAGTGACAGTCCTGAATTGACTAAAATCGACAATAACATTCTCCTATTTAATATTGGCTTTGTTGGACCCAACGACGGACAGTGTTGTCCTAGTTGGGAATATGAGGTAGCATATAAATATCTGGCTAAGAAACTAACACTCATCAGCAAAAGAAAAGTTAAACAACTTTAAGACTGATTTCAGTTAGCCTTCGCTATTTCAATCTAAATCTAATGAACATGTACAAAAAAGCACTTTTATTTTTCGGACTAGTTATTTTTTCAATGCACGTTTTCGCGCAACAATACGGAGAGATGATTGATGAGCGGGATGGTAAATCATATAAAATTGTAAAAATTGGCAATCAAATTTGGATGGCCGAAAACTTAGCATTTCGACCACAAAACGGCGTCTTTTCAGCTTACAACAATGACCTTTCGAACATAAAAACAAATGGTTATTTGTACGACTATGCCACAGCGTGCAGTGTCTGTCCTTCTGGATGGAAGCTTCCTTCAAATAGCGATTTTCTTGAATTAACGAATTACGTTGGAACAGATTTTAAGTCGAAATTAATGAAAGTTGGCGCATGGGGCGCCGATGAAAACGCTTCGAATCTTTACGGTTTTTCTGGAATTCCCGCAGGTGCCCGAGATCACGTAGGCACCTTCAGAGGTCTAGGTATTGGAGCCTACTTTTGGACATCTACCCCTTCCCATGATGTCTATTGTTTTGCAAGGGAGTTGGGGAAAAACGCAGGCAACTGGGCGAGTGACCAATTTGGCACCAATAAAACAATAAGCATGTCAGTGAGATGTATTCAAGACGGTACATCGTCTCAAATACAAAATGATGGTGAAGAAGTTTCAGATGAATACCAAGAGACCGAATATGAAGAACCTGAAACTCCTTCATACGGATCTGATCATCCAATTCAAGTAGGTACTACCGATTATGTTGTTTATCAAACACAGACCTGCAACGAGGGACAAGACTTATATTATAACTACACAGAGGAGTATAAATGTGATGCGAAGAAAGCCGCTTCAACCAAAATTAAAATCGAGATTCATTTGAACGACCCCATGTACAATGAAGGAACAATAACCATTAATGATCTTAAGACGAAAGAGGTTACCCCCATTGACATTGAACATATAGAGCTTGATGAAGAAGGAAATTACATTTTCACCTTTTCAATAAGCAATCAGCCCCACATGTTCATATTAATGCCGACTACAAAAGAATTGGTGTGGTATTCAGAATGGGGACATTGGATGGAGCATTATTTCTACAAATAAATCATCAATCAAAAACATATTAATTAAAAAACCATGAAACTAAAAACAATTATTGCTTCGGTATTACTAACGGGAACTCTTTTCTCTTGCGGAAACGAAAGTTCAACACCTGCTCCTGCCGCTGCAGCCCCTTCAGCAACTAATTCTGAGAATCAGGAAGTCGATAAAAGCAAAGAAGAAAAACCGAAAGAAGATTCTCAGGTTACAGCCTCGGCTGTTAATCCGAGATATAAATATTTATTGGGTTCATGGAAAGGAAGTTTACGTGACAAGAATTTGACCGTTGTGATTGAAAGCATTCAAGGAAATATTGCTACAGGATACAACATTGCTGGAACCAATAGAAGACCTATTTCTGGAACTATCATGGAAGATGATCGAAATTTAGAAATGGAATGTGCCATATACAAACTCATTTTGAAAGAACCGGGAGACGACAAATGGGACGGTTTTTTCACCCTTTATTTTTACAATTGCCCACAATGGGACGAAAACCATGAGAACGAATGGATTTCATATTATGCCTCTGGGGAATGGAGAGCATTCAGTGGAAAGCTTTCTGGAGAAATTTATCTCTCTAAATAGATTTTTTTTCTGAACTTGAAATGGCGGTTATAAAAAGACCGCCATTTCTTTTTGCATCTTCTTCTTAAGAGGAATATATTAAATTAACAAATTGCGCCCTCCGAAAAAAATGATTAGATTAGTTTATCAAACAATGATTTTATGACAACAGCTGCGCTAAGAACGAAAGTACATGAATATATAGAAGAGGCCGATAGTAAGGTTCTTGAAGTTGTATTCAAGTTACTTGAGGTATACCGCGAGAATAATTCCAGTATGCTTTCACAAAAGGATCAAGAAGAAATGATCCAACGATCTGTACGGTATCAAGCTGGCGCTGAGTCGAATCTTTCATTAGCAGAAGCAAAGAAAAAACTAGGAGAGATTTAATTTTTTCAATGAAAAAATTTCAAGTAGTTATTCTAGAAAAAGCATTTCAAGAAATTGAAAACGCTCGAGATTTCTATGAAAACAACCAAATAAATTTAGGCAGTTCATTCACTAATGAAGTCTTTTCAATTCTAGAAACACTCGAAAGTAACCCACTTCTTTTCCCTGTTAAATTTAAGAACATGAGAGAGGCTGTGATAAACAAATTTCCTTTTGTCGTTATTTTCGAGATTCTACCCAATAACGAAATAATCGTGTTATCCGTTTTTCATTTCAGGAGGAATCCGGAAGATAAATTATAAGTAAACAGCCATTTCTTCTTGCATCTTCTTCGCTTCCGCAGCAGCAGCAATCGCGTAATCTGCGCCAGATGAAGCGTACAAGATAGAACGACTGGCGTTCACTAACAATCCGACTTCGCTATTCATTCCGTATTTCACAACCTCTTGAAGGCTTCCGCCTTGAGCACCAACGCCAGGAACTAGTAAGAAGTGATTTGGAATAATCTGACGAATCTGAGCAAGGCTTTCCGCTTTGGTTGCTCCTACTACGAACATGGTGTTCTCGTCGGTTCCCCAGGAAGCAACATCGCGAAGTACTTTTTCAAAAAGATACTCCTCTCCTATTTTCTGTGTTTGAAAATCTTTCGATCCTTCGTTTGAAGTAAGGGCCAACACAATTGCCCACTTGTCTTGAAATTGCAAGAAAGGAGAAACGCTGTCTTTGCCCATATACGGAGCAACAGTGATACTATCGAATCCGTAGGTTTCGAAAAATGCCTTTGCGTAATAACTTGAAGTATTTCCAATGTCGCCGCGCTTCGCGTCAGCTATGGTGAAATGCTCATGGCCAATGTATGCAACTGTTTCCTCAAGAATGTCCCAGCCTTCTCTTCCCATGGCTTCGTAAAACGCCAAATTAGGTTTATAAGCCACACTAAACTCTCTTGTTGCATCAATAATCGTCTTATTGAATTCAAGCGTGCTAACGCCCGCAGGAAGCTTCGATGGGTCTGTATCCAATCCAACGCACAAGAAACTTTTTCTTGAACGAATTAATTCTACCAATTTCTCCTTGTTCATCTTATGAATTTCCTTCCTTAAGTTTTTCTGTGTTCTCTGCTAATTTCAATGCTTCAATGACTTCGGCTATTTCGCCATTCATGGCTGCATCTAAATTGTACAAGGTTAGATTAATGCGGTGATCCGTTACACGTCCTTGCGGATAGTTATACGTTCTAATCTTTGCACTTCTGTCTCCAGTGCTCACCAACGACTTCCGCATTCTTGAACGTTCTTCGTGTCTGCGATTTACTTCAGCTTCGAAGATTCTGGAGCGAAGCATGGTCATGGCTTTGTCTAAGTTTTCGTGCTGGCTTCTTCCTTCCTGACATGCAACAACAACTCCGGTTGGAAGGTGGGTCAAACGAACGGCAGATTCCGTTTTGTTTACGTGTTGTCCGCCAGCACCGCTTGCGCGATAAGTATCTCTGCGAATATCTGACATGTTTATGACCACATCGAATTCTTCTGCTTCAGGCATAACCGCGACTGTTGCCGCTGATGTATGAACACGTCCTTGCGTTTCGGTTTGTGGAACACGCTGCACGCGGTGCACACCGCTTTCAAACTTCATGGTTCCATAAACTTCATCTCCTTCCACTTTGAACGAAACCTCTTTGAATCCGCCCATGGTTCCTTCACTCAAATTCAACACTTCAATTTTCCAACCTTTTTCTTGAATGTACCGTGTGTACATTTTATAAAGGTCTCCAGCAAAAATAGAAGCCTCGTCTCCGCCGGTTCCTGCGCGGATTTCGACAATAACGTTCTTGGTATCTTCCGGATCTTTTGGAATAAGAAGAAACTTTATGGCCTCTTCCATTTCAACAATCTTCGGCGATAACTCGTTGTATTCTTCTTGTGCCATCTCTTTCAAGTCGGCGCTTTCGTTGCTGTACAGAATTTCCTTAGCGCCTTTCAAATCGTCGAGCGCCTTTTTGTATTCGAGGTAAACGATATTTATTTTTTCCAACTCGCGATATTCGCGCATGAGCGTTGGGTACTTTTTCATATCGGCAATAACCGTAGGGTCGGTGATGCTCTTTCCCACTTCACTGTATCTATCTGAAATAGCCGACAAACGATCTATCAACTCCATACTTTCGATTTAATATTGAAATGTTCCGTGCTCGGAACGAATTTCCAATGT
>CANIBZ010000047.1 GCA_947466425.1 Flavobacteriales bacterium | reverse complement strand
TGATCGCGCAACGGCGGCAACGCTTTCCAAGCCATGAACCAAAACGGAAGACTGAGTGCACTCACCATGTAAAAAGGCACATGCCAATTTCCATCAAAAAAATCGACCATGGTTAGGGCCATGGGAACACCTAAGATAGAGGCCAATGAAAACGCAAGCGTAATGGCCGCCATAGCTTTTCCTCTTCGTTCCATAGGAATCACATCCGCAACAATTGACATCACCAATCCGCCAAGTAATCCGCCTGTAATTCCAGTTAATATGCGTGTTCCAACAAACAAGTAATAATTCAATTCATTGTTATCGGTGGTTGGAACAAGAGCACTGCTTAGGGTTCCGAGCATGAATCCCAAGTATGCAAGGAGCAATGCCTTTTTTCGTGGAAGATTATCGAGATAGAACACTCCTAAGAAGGCCGTTAATCCTGCCGCCAATCCGTAAGAACTCACCAACCATCCGAATCCTGTTGGACCCACACCCAAGTCGCGCTTCAAGATGTCGCCCATGGGCATCATGATCATGAAGTCTACGATATTGGTAAACTGAATGGCTGCTAAGGCAACTAAGATCCAGCGTTCTTTGCTTATTGAATTAGCCATTGTGTTGGGAATTCCATTCCCGCTGTTTAGTATCGAGAACGCCTTGCCATTCTTGTTTGAACGGAAAACGCTGCGGCTCACTTCCTGGATGAACCTTGGTGAAGAATAATTTCAATAATGCATTTCGCAATCTTCCTGGGTGACGCAATGCTATGCGCATTTCAACAGGCACCGCACCGAAAGTCGACTTGATTTCTCCAGCCGTTCTGCCGAAAGCAATCTCTTCGCATTTGGCTTCAATGGCCATTTTCACGAAGGAAAGCAACATGTTTGAATACAATCCGTAAGTTGAATTCGCTTCGTAATCTATTCCAACTAAAAACGCTTCCAATTCTTTGTGGTTGATTAAAGCAATCTGATATCCGATGATTTCGTTCGAAACGTAATACGCATGAATGATCATTTTATCTTGAAGTGCATTCTTCAATTCAACTAAAAATTCGGTTGTTAACGGCTCCATAGCGAACTCTGCGCGGTCATATACGTTTCTATAGAGCGCTTGCACAACAGTTGAATGAGCGGCTAAGTCTTCGGCGCTCCAAATGCGCGTTTCCACGCCTTCAAATTTGTTCAATGCGGCTTTCGCCTTGGTTCTGAACTTCGTGCTCAAGGCATTCAGATAATCGTCGAATGTTTTCCAATTACAATCAAAAGGCATCTTCAACAAATGATCCACCGCGAAGGTGTGAAATCCGCACTCCTTCAACTCGTTTAACGCATTGTAATCTTTCGGATAAAAATCTTTCACCACAACCGCTTGCGTATCTCTGTTGCTCTTCCGCAAAAAATGAATAACGTCTGTAAGGGCATAGCACAAAGCCGTTGTGGCTTCTTCCACCTGAATTTCCTTTTGAAAAATGTATCCGTGTGGACCGGTGCAGAATGGACTTCCACAAACCACTATGGGGTACTGACGCGACTGTCTTCCGAAGACGCGCGCCACAAATCCGGCACCGCCTTCCACATCTACGTGCGACTTCAATTCGCCTGAAACGAAATAGGTGTATTGCAAAACCGCAATACCAATGGGTGCTTCGTTCTTGAAAAACAAAATGTAAAACAGGTTTCCTTCCCAACATTTCGAAAGAGCCGATAAATAATCTGAAGAGAGAAAAACGTTCTGTTCGTGATTCAGAGCATCCCACGTTTCTGTTGGGACATCGGCAAACTTATCGGTCACGGTGTAGCTAAGCTCTGAAGAGCCCAGTGACCATCGCACCTTCTTTCGTTCACCAAACACACAACAGTTTACCATAATTCGCTAGAGATGTGCAAAGGTAAAGACACTTCAAGGTTAACTTTGTTTAATTCCGTGAGAATGTTAGAACCCAAAAAGATACTTTTTTTCGACAGCGACTGTCTGTTTTGTAACCGTTGGGTGCAACGCATTCATAAACATGCGCTTCACTCAGATTTATTTTTTTCTGGGTTGAAGGGAAAAGAGGCTGAGTATCATCTTTCTGAAGAAGAACGCGCCTCACTTTCCGGAATTATTTTGGTTGTAAATGGAAAGAAATACCACAAAGGCCTTGCGCTTCGTCGGTTGTTTCATGAAGTGAAGGCACCCCTCTCGCTCTTGTTAATCCTGACTTTCGTCTGTCCGCTGTTTTTATTGAATGGAATTTATAATTTTATTGCGCGATACAGACACCGCATAAGCGGAAAAACCACCTGTGATTTTGACCCTACCTTGCAATCGAAAATACTTCTTTAATCATGATTGAAAATCTGCCTTTTTCGTTAATACTTGTCACCTGCATTCTCACATTGCTTGCTGGAATTATGATGACGTATGCGTTTGTTCGCGGTCATTTCCGTGCGCAGCAGAGATCGCACCTATTCGCGTTGGCCTTGTTGGGTTGGTCCATTTTTCAAGCTACGCTTGCGTTGAATCGTTGGTATATGGACAAGAAAACAGGTACGGGACATTTGTTATTTCCGATTGTTTTTTCTTCCGTGTTAATTCTGTTGCTAGCCTTCACACCGCGCGGAGCAAGGTTTCTAAGAGCTCTTCGTCCTTCTTGGTTGTATAGCTTGCAGTATCTACGAATTCCTATTGCGTCTATGTTTTACATTTTGGCTACTTGGAAACAAACCCCTTGGGAAATGACATTTTACGGAATGAATTTCGACATTGCCTTCGGTGTTCTCGCATTGATTTGCATGCCTGTTTTCCCCAAGAAAAAAAGCAAGTATAAGCTTGCTTTTTCAATCTTCAATGTTGTTGGAATTGCCTCTATTGTTTGGCAGTACATCTTAGTTTTAGGAAGCGTGCCAAGCGATTCGCAATGGCTTGGACTTACTCAGCCGAACTACGCTGCGACTCACTTTCCTTACGGTTGGTTTGTCACAGTGATATTCCCACTAATTCTAGCTTCCAATGTTGCGTTGCTGGTTCAGAACCTCACGCATCACGAAAAGCCCGTTATGTAATTATGCTTTCTTCTCTTCCTTATAAACCATAAATCCGGCAAGGCCTAGCAATGCGAAAAGCAATGCAGATCCTGCGTAAGATATAGTTGTTCCTTTCTCCCAAACCTTCGGTTCGAAAGACCATTCAACGGTGTGTGTTCCAGCAGGAACCATTGCTCCGCGAAGAACGTAGTTCACACGTGCAGCATCCACTTCATTGCCATCGATTCTGCAAATCCATCCTTCAGGATAGTAAATTTCGCTGAACACCACAGGCTGCGCCTCGGCTGAAGTGTTGTTCACTTCGTAGCGTAAGACTTTGGTTTCGTAGGCCAACATGCGAACCGAAGCTGTACTGTCCACTGCGCTTTGAGCAGCGTGGAATTGAGTTCCGAAAGAAGCTTGCGTTGTGGCTTCCACCTTTGGATCTATTTCACCCAAGGCTACCATTTCTTCGTCGCTGTTGTTGGTTGTTTTCACTTGAGAAACAAACCAAGCATTGCCCATGGCGAATTTATTTGGAATGGCCGGCTGCTCTGGATTGCCTATGTAATATTTCGTGTTCAACATATTCAATATGGAAAGACTGCCGCCCAATGAATCGAATGTTCCAGCTTGCAAATAAGCAAGCGCGCTGTCTAACTCTTCGGCCAAATGGAAATCGATAACCTCTTGAATGCGCTTCAACTTCGCACCGTGGTAACCACCAATGCTCTTGTGAAAGAACGAAGTTTCCGCATCGTTGAAAGGATTACCTAAACGCGCCACACGGAAATCGGAATTCAATTGAAGAGCTCCGAAATTGGCCACTTCCTTCATTGCATCTTTCGATTTAACATGGTCGTAAATACCTGAATTCTTTAAAGCCTGCTCCAGCGAATTCGACTTATTCTCGAAATCTGCAACTGCAGGTTTTTCCAAATCGAGAATAGAAAAGTCTGCAGCGCTTGGCTTAACCGGTATCTCTTTTTCTTCAAGCGTTACAAATTTCTTGTAAGCACCTTTTTCCTTTTCCAAATTCAAATAACGTCTTGAAACGCTGAATCCATCGAACAAAACGATTACCCCTACAATCGGAAGAATAGCCATTTTCAAGGTCTTGTTGTTCACGTATACAAGCGCGAGAACTCCACCCGAAATCAACAACACCAAGAACAACGAACGCTTCGCATCGGCCTTGAAAATTTCAGCACGAACATCTTGCAAGGCACTGCTGTAATCGTCTATCATTGCCACTTGTTCTTTCGGAGCGCTTTTCGCCATTTGGTCGAATTGCTCTTGCTCTTGCGGGCTTATCATTGTTCCGGTTGAACTTGGGCTTACATTCAAATACATAATCACAATGGCGAAAACAGCCACTGCTCCTGTTAAAATTTTCTTTCCCTTATCGCCCCAAGCAATTTCGCCTTCCACAAGCTTTTTTAGGAAGATCATTCCCATTGCCGCAGCCATGACTTGAATTAAAACCAAGATCATTTTCGAATCGCGGAATTTGTTGTACATCGGAATTTTTTCAATGAACATGGAATTCAATCCGGTCATTTCCTTCAAACATAATCCAAGTGCAAGAAGGGTAATAACCAAAAACGGCCATTTGATTCCGTCTTTCAATCCAACAAAAGCCAGGATGAACAACGTCATAATTGCTGCTCCGAAATAGAATGCTCCTCCCGTGAAACGCTGAGCACCCCAATAACTATTGGTGCCTTTCAGATCGTCTTTAAATTTGTTTACATTTTTATTTCCTTTCGCGGCATTTGGAATGGCATCTTTGTTTTTATCTCCAATTGCAGCAGACGCACCGCCTTTTGCGTTCGGAATTAACAAGGACCATTGTTCACCTGAAGCGAAATTATAATCAAGGATGTAAGAACCGCTCAGACCTTCTTGTTCAATGTTGGAACTTTCCTTCGGTTTAAGAGTAAGGTCTGAACTACCACGCGTGGTGTATTTGCTGTATTCAAAGGTAGTCATAAGGTTGCTGGCACTTGGAAGTACGGCAACTATGCTAGCAACAGCCAAAACAGCCAAAGACATGCTCAATGCTTTAAATTGTTTCTCAACAATTAAACGAATCGACTCTCCCAATGCAACAGCTAACAGCAAGAACGCCAAATAGTACGTCATTTGAAGGTGATTCGCAGCAATATTCAATCCCAAGAAAAGCATAAAGATGGCTCCACCTAAATAGGCTCTTCCCCTAAACGCTAGAATGAATCCACCAAGCGCCGGTGCTAAGAATGCAATCGATGTTACCTTACCGGTGTGTCCCGCTCCGAGATACAAAATGTTTATGGTAGCGAATCCGAAAGCAACCGCGCCAACGAGACTGTACCAAGGACCAAGACGAAGACACAATCCGAGAATGTAGTAACCTAAGAAACAAAGGAACAAAGTTCCGATTGCTCCAGGTAATCCGAGACGAAGGGTTAATAATATCGGACGAAGTAAGTTGGCATTGTGTTCTGTAGATACCTGGTAAGCCGGCATTCCTCCGAACATCGAGTTCGACCAAAGCGCTTCTTCGTTGTGCAATTCACGATAGTTCGAAAGCTCTTGTGACATACCTCTCCACTGCACAATGTCATTCTGATCTAAATCGTATCCTTGCCACAATGGTGAAAAATAAACGCTCGCCAAAATCACGAGTGAAAGGATTGCCACTGCGTGTGGCCAAGACAATTTCAAAAACTTGTTCATTTATTCTTGATCTTTTATTTCTATAAAATCTACATATTCACTGTCGGGAGTTTTATTTCCAGACGTTTGTTTAGCTCTCGCATTTTGAGTGTTACTCTGCGCGCGTTGATTATTCTTTACTTCTTCGTTCACCTTGCGCACTGCGTAATTCGCAGTTAATTTTACTATAAATTGAATTATTCCGGATATAATAAAAATCCAAAGAATGGTCTTTAAAATTCCACCTAAGCTCGCAACCATCATTTCGTTGTCAGTTCTTTAAATATTTGCTCCAACTTTTGATCTGAAGCCATTAATTCACTTACAGGAGCATTCGCTACCACATTTCCTTTGCTTATGATTACAACACGCGAACACATGGCTTCCACTTCCTGCATAATGTGCGTAGAAAGAAGGACAGTCTTTTCCTTCCCCATTTGAATAATAATTTCGCGAATGTCTGAAATCTGATTCGGATCAAGACCGCTAGTAGGCTCATCCAGAATAAGCACTTCGGGGTCATGAATTATTGCTTGAGCCAAACCTACGCGCTGACGGTATCCTTTCGACAATTGTTGAATGGGTTTGTGTGCTTCAGGCGTTAAACCAACTAAAGCAATGACCTCTTCCACTCTACTCTTCAAATTCTTTACACCGTGAAGACTTCCAGCGAAAGTCAAATACTCGCGCACATACATATCTGTATACAACGGATTGTGCTCTGGCAAATAACCAACACGTCGCTTCACTTCCAAAGGTTTCTCGTTTACATCGAATCCACAAACGGAAACTTTCCCTGAATTAGAAGGAATGTAACCGGTAATAATTTTCATCATGGTACTCTTTCCCGCACCATTCGGGCCTAAGAAGCCAATAACTTCTCCTTTCTTCGCTTCAAATGAAACGCCATTCAAAGCGGCTTGAGCACCGAACATTTTGACTACCTGGCTTACTGAAATTGACATAAAGGACGGGTCTAGTATTTTCTAAAATTCGAGTGTAAAGATAACAGAAATCACCTGTCATTTCAGCGTCTGACGATAGTCAATTCCTTGGCACCTTTTAAATTCGTATATTCGAAGTCACAACGACTTTAAACTATGAAAACAGAGCAACTTCAATGGACAGTTAACTGCGATTGGGACTTCACCAATTCCTCCTTGAAAAACGCGCAGCTCGTGCTTGTGTTTGCAGGAATAGACATTATACCTAATTGTGATCATTACGAAAAATTACACGCTGTTTATCCAGATGCTCAAATAGTTTTAATTAGCACTTCAGGCGAGATTCATGGAAATGAAATGTTCGATAATTCAGCATCGGCTACTGCTATTTATTTTGAAAAAACGCCTATTCGCATTTCCACAAAAGAAAATATCGCTGGAAGAGATGCCGCGCAAATTGGGATTGAGTTGGCACAAGAACTTTTAACAGAGGACTTAAAACATATTTTAGTTTTTTCCGAAGGCGGACACATGAACGGAGATCACTTAATTGCTGGCATTTCGAAAAACCTACCGAGTCATATAGCTGTGACAGGCGGATTAGCGGGCGACTCAGCTCGATTCGCAAAAACACAAGTTGGCTTAAACAAGGATATTTCCGAAAATATGGTTATTGCCATTGGCCTATACGGAGATGCAATAGAGGTGGGCTACGGATCTAACGACGGTTGGGATTTATTTGGCCCTTTGCGCTTAGTAACGAAGTCTGAAGAAAATGTTCTCTTTGATTTAGATGACACCAACGCCCTTGAACTTTATGAAAAATATTTAGGCGAACGCGCCAATGAATTGCCCGGCGCAGCGTTGCTGTTCCCTCTTTGTATTTTGAAACCTGACGGAACTAAGTTGGTGCGAACCATTCTTTCCATTAACGAAGAAAATCAAAGCATGGTCTTCGCCGGAAATGTTCCCGTTGGTTCGAAGGTTCAGTTTATGATAGCAAATTTCGACCGTGTCATCGATAGCGCAGGCACTGCAGCGTCAACAAGCCGCATTAACGAAAATGAAAATCCAGATTTAACCTTAATGGTTTCCTGCGTTGGAAGAAAACTTGTGATGCAAAATAGAACTGAAGAAGAGATTGAAGCTGTAGCAGATACCTACAACGACGAATCTACCTTCTGCGGTTTTTATAGCAATGGAGAAATTTGCCCAACTACCGATGGCGTAAATTCATTGCACAATCAAACCATGACCATAACTACCTTCAAAGAGAGAGTATGACCTTTGATTCATTGCACCCACTTTTAAAAAGACAAGTAAAAAAATACTTGGATCTTCAAGGGGAAATTCCTGAACACCTTTTCAATTTTCTGAAAAGCATTAATCAAAGTTACTCTTTGTACGATAGCAACAGAGAACTCGTTGATCGTGCAATGAAATTGAGTGGTGAAGAACTCTTTGAAAAAAACGCAATGCTGTTCGAAGAAGCAGCTCGCCAACGTGCGTTAATCAACAACATCAAAGAGGCTATTCGTACCATTAGTCCTGAAAAAGAAATTAACGACGATGACATTCTGCGCATTGGGGAAATTCTAACGAATACCGTTAACGAACGTAAAGAATTTGAAAAGCAAATTGAAGAATCACGCCAGAAGGCTGAGGAATCGCTTGAAACACGAAAACTCTTTTTAGCAAATATCTCGCACGAGATTCGCACTCCAATAAGCGCCATTTCGGGAATGTCGGGGATTCTTGCTGACACAGAAATTTCTGAAACACAGAAACAATACGTTAATGCCATTCAATCCTCTTCGAAAAGCTTAATGGTTATTGTGAACGATATTCTTGATATGTCGAAATTAGAAAGCGGTAAATTCTCAGCAGAATTTATTCCATTCGACTTGCGGGCCATCCTCGATCCATTGTATACTACGTACCTCTTAAGAACCGACGAAAAAGGAATTGCATTCAGTGTTGATTACCCGAATGATATGCCTAAATGGTTATTCGGAGATCCGACAAGACTGGGGCAAATCTTGAATAACCTCATTTCAAATGCCATTAAATTCACAGATCAAGGAAAAGTAACGCTAAAAATTACATTTGATAAAAAAGGGAAGCACAACGAATTTTGCTTCAGCGTTACCGACACGGGGATTGGTATTGATCAAGAAAAACTAAAAACAATATTCGAATTCTTCTCCCAAGAAGACAACACCATTACCCGCAGATTCGGTGGAACCGGACTTGGGCTTGCCATTTCAAAATCCATTTCAGAATTACTAGGTGGAGAAATAATTGTTGAAAGCGAGAAGAATGTTGGTTCAACATTTAAATTTTGTGTGACCATGCCTGAAGCGTCTGAGCAAATGAAAAAAGACATTATTGTGCACTCAGACTTAACTGGTAAAAATATATTAATCGTAGAGGACAATGAATTGAATAGGTTCTTAGCGGTTACCATTTTGAAAAAATGGAACGCAAACATACATATTGCAGAAAACGGCGAAGAAGCTGTTCAAGCCGTCCGGGACATGCCTGTTGATGTAGTTCTTATGGATATTCAAATGCCGGTGATGGACGGAGTGGCAGCATCTATCGCCATTCGAAAAGAATTAAACTCGAAAGTTCCCATTATTGCTCTAACTGCAAACGCGTTAGAGAGTGAAAAAGAAAAATGCTGGCAAGCGGGAATGAACGAATACATTACCAAACCTTACAACCCAGATTACCTCAGAGAGAAAATAATTTTCCTGATTGAAAATTCAACCAAAACAGAAGAGCACAGTTCGGAGCATGTTTCCATGCAAAGTTTAAGCGAGCTCATGAACGGCTCAAAAGAACAGATGATACGCATGACTAAGGTATTTTTAGATCAAATAGATAAGCACTTCAATGAACTAAAATTAGCGTTTAGCGAAAATGACTTGGACCAAATTTCAAAGATTACCCATAAATTAAAATCGTCTTTCAAACTCTTCGGACTAAATAAAACAGGAATACTTTTGGAGCGCATTGAGCACCGAGCAAAAACCTTAGATCGACATGAACTCAATTCAGAACTTCAAATTATTCTTAGCATGCAACCTCGTCTAACTTATTTGGTTCAAAAAGAATTGAACCAACTGATTCTTTCGATATCAAATTCATGAACATTGCCATTTTAGCGTCCGGCGCTGGAAGCAACGCCGCAAACATTATTCAGCACTTTAAAAACACTTCGGTGAAGGTCAAGCTTATTGCTTGCAACAACGCAGATGCAGGTGTTTTTCAAATCGCGAAAGACAATCAAATAGATTCAATTCTAGTAACGAAGGAGAATTTCAAAAATTCAGATCAGTTCGTGAACGAACTTCAAAACAGAAAAATTGAACTCGTTATTTTAGCCGGATTTCTCTGGCTAGTTCCTAAAAATCTAGTGGCTGCATTCGAAGATCGAATCATTAACATACACCCTGCCTTGCTCCCGAAATTCGGAGGAAAAGGCATGTACGGACATTTCGTGCATGAGGCTGTGCACGAAGCGCAAGAGGTTGAAAGCGGCATCACCATTCATCTGGTCAATGAAGAATTCGACAAGGGTAAAATTCTCTTTCAAGTGAAGGCCATCGTTGAAAATTGTTCAGCAAGCGAGATTGAGCAAAAAGTTCGCGCGCTAGAAATTGAACATTTCCCAAAAGCTATTGAAAACTTTATTTCGGAAATGTAATTTGTTACACGCTTAAGGGGTGTAATTTGCCGCATTAATTTTCAAATCACTTTCTTCTTCAACATGAAAAAAATATATCACCTCGCAAACTGTGGCACTTGCCAAAATATCATTAACGATCTTAGTCCCCTTCCTAAAGGAACCGAACTTCAAGACATTAAAACATCGGCCATTTCGGAAGAACAACTGAACGAAATGCATGCCCTTGCTGGCAGTTACGAAGCCTTGTTCAGCCGACGCGCATTGAAGTATCGTGAATTAGGTTTGAATGAAAAAACGCTTTCCGAAAAAGAATACAAGAAATATATATTGAAGGAATACACGTTTCTCAAACGTCCTGTTATGTTGTTCAATGATCAGATCTTCATTGGTAACGCACCTAAAACTGTTGCAGCAGCCAAGGCATTTCTACAAAAGAAATAACATTGCCCTGTGGCACAAAACAAGAACCTCGGTGCTCACCTTGCTTTATTTGCCGTAGCGCTTATTTATAGCGCGAACTACCTTATTGCAAAGTGGGTTATGCCCAATCCCATTGGCCCGAATGCGTTCATTGTGCTTCGTGTTTCCGGAGCGCTTGCCCTCTTCTTTTTGGTTTCATTCAAGTTCCTTGAACTTCCGAAACTGAGAGACGTTCCTCTTTTTCTTTTTTGCGGATTAACCGGGGTCGCCACTAATCAATTGTTCTTCTTCAATGGACTAGCTCTTACTACTCCGGTGAATGCGTCCATTATTATGTGCACCAATCCGATATTGGTGGCCATACTTTATTTTGTTGGAAAAAGAAAGTGGCCATCTCTCATGACCACAGCGGGAATACTGCTGGGTTCCATAGGTGCATTGGGAATTATTCTACTTCGCGCTCCTTTCGAGGCTAGCACTGATTATCTGAAAGGAGATCTATACATTCTTATTAATTCGCTTTCTTACGGATTGTATTTGACAACAGCACCGAGGCTGATGAAAAAGTACAAACCCATTACAGCCATTACCTGGGTGTTCGCTTGTGGACTGCTTTTCATACTACCCATTGGCTACTCAGATGCAAGTGCCATTGCTTGGGAAACACTCACACCTTTGCATTGGATGAGTCTTGCTTTCATTGTCATTGCAGTTACGTTTCTAACGTACCTCCTGAATATTTATGCACTGAGTAAAGTTTCTCCAACAGTTACAAGCGCATACATTTATCTTCAACCTTTACTTGCAGGGGTGTTCGCTTTTTTGTTTGCCGGAATAGGGAATCAGGACCACACAGGAAGCATAACCTTTGAAAAGATTCTGTTTGCCCTGCTCATTTTTGCAGGGGTCTATTTAGTTGGAAAACGCAACGATTAAAACGACATCTCCAATCCAATAGAAGGCAGAAGCGGCAACTGATTCACACGTTTAGAAGTTACACGGTCAATGTAAAAGACATTCGCTCTGTTGTAGGCATTGGTTAATCCAAAGTTCAACTCCAAAGATGTTTTGTCCCATTTGTATGTCTTGCGAATGTTCGCGTCTAATCTATGGTACCATGGCAATCTTCCTTGATTCAAAGGAGCGTACTGTACGCCCAAGGTAGAAGAATTTGAAACAGTATAGTCGGTTGCAATTCCACCACCCAAAGAAGGCGGCTCGTAACCACCCTGCGTTTGTGTAAACGGAAGACCGCTACCTAAATTCCAACGTGCACTCATTTCCCACGAATCGTTCTTTCCCCATGAATGCGAGGCCACAACATTCACGTTGTGTCTGCGATCGAACACAGGATCATACCAACGCAATCCGTCCCAACGATCCACATTCATAATCGAATAAACAACATTCACATTCGAATGCTTTGTTGCATATTTCAAAACAACATCTACACCTTTTGCAAATCCGCTTTCAATAATAAAGTCTTTGCGCAATAATTCCGGCTTATCCTGATTGTCTACATCGTCTGGAAATATCTTATTGCGATTGGTATTGGTAACTTGCTTGAAGTTTCTGTAGTACCCTTCCACATTCAAATTCAATTGTTCGGTAATGTCAAATTCAAATCCGACAATGAGGTGAGACGCCTTTTGCAGGGAATTTGAAACGTCGCGCGTGGTTCCGTCTGGACGAGTTACTGTATTTTGAATTTCATCTGGACTCGCTAAAAAACCATAAAATAAATTCACAACATCTCTATCACTGTTCGTAGCCATTAGATTCTGAGAATACAATCCGGCTGCGGTTTTCAGACGCAAACGCTCAGACACTTTAAACTTCATTCCAATTCGCGGCTCAGGAGAAACAGCCGAAAGAGAACTGTAATATTGCATGCGGAAACCTGGCTCTATAATTAGTTTTCTTCTATTGATTTTGTATGAAATGAAACCATTCAACTCAGTGGTGTTCTGCTCGACATCAATTCGCACCCCTAGCGGATTAAACGTATTGTAGTTGGTAGAGAAGCCTACGACTTCCACACCATACTTAATCGCATCTTTACCCAAACTGTAATTGAAATCTAATCCGAAATTGAATGAAGTTATTCCACTTTTACGATCGGCAACAGACTCTTCTTGAAGCAAAATGTTATACTTACTCCATGCAAAATTACCGTTAATTAAAACCGGTGAACTTGTTGGAACAACAACGAAATTTCCTCCTGCGCCAACGTTTTTCCAATTCAAATTCGCAAGTGCTTGATATTTCGTCACCTTATCATCGAAAGAAAATCCAAAGAGATTAAACTTACTTCCATTCGATCCACCGAAAGATAATTTTCCGTATAAATCGGTATAGCTAAAAGGTAAACCGTCTCCGTTGTTTACAAAAGGATAAACTCTCGGAGAAGTCTTGTCTAAGTAACTGTTCTTTGCACTTAATATGTACGAAATGCCGCTTCCATTTTTAGATAACTTTTTCAAAGGACCTTCCAATTGTACTTTTCCACCAAAGGGACTAAAGCCAATCTTTCCATCGTGCCCTTTCTTATTTCCATCACGCGTTGTAATATCAATGACCGAAGAAATTCTTCCTCCAAACTGAGCTCCGAAACCTCCGGTATAAACATCGGCATTCGAAATAATATCTGTGTCGAATACAGAGAATAATCCAATGCTGTGAAACGGATTGTAGACGATCATTCCATCTAACACAACCTTATTTTGCACTGGACTACCCCCACGAACAAAGACTTGCCCACCTTGGTCACCAGTAGATATGAAACCTGGAAGTGTAGTCAAGACTTGAACAATATCTGTCTGTCCACCGAATGAAGGAACGCGCTTAAAATCCTTTGGACGCAGCGTCTCTGAGGAAATATTTACATTGTTAATTTGCTCTGAACGCTGATCATTGATCTCCAAAACACCCATCATATTTGAACCAGATTCCAAAAGAATATTGGTTGAAATAAGTTGACCTTGCTTCACCGTAAGCGTATCCCGGTATTCATTGTAGTTTATTACTTTAACAAACAACACATAGGTTCCGGGTTGCAATTTTGTTAAACTGAAGTAACCATTTTCGTCAGTATTCGTGCCTGACGTTGTGCCCTCAAGGGCTAC
>CANIBZ010000046.1 GCA_947466425.1 Flavobacteriales bacterium | reverse complement strand
AGAGACTGCTAAAAACTGTTCCACGTATTTTACAACATTGAAATGTGAATGAACTAGACCAACGTTTTCATGTCAATGGCCTTTTTTGCTTGCACCATGAGAAAAGAAAACTGTTCTTCTTCAGTAAGATTTGAATTGTCGAGAATAACCGCATCTGAAGCTCTGCGCAAAGGGTCTGCCGCACGCGTTGTGTCTAGCAAATCGCGTTGTGCGATGTTATCACGCACGTCGTCGATAGATATATCCACTGCGTTGTTTTTCAATTGAAGAAAGCGGCGTTGCGCTCTTACTTCAACATCGGCAGTCATAAACACTTTCAATTCAGCATTTGGAAGAACCACTGTTCCAATGTCTCTACCGTCCATAACAACCCCGCCATTTTCGGCCATGCGCTGTTGAATACGAACCAATTTTTCACGCACTTCTTTGATTGCACTTATAGCTGAAACATGCGCGCTGACTTGCATGCTGCGAATTTCTTTATCTACGCAAGTTCCATTCAAGAAGGTTTCTATTTCTTGCGAATCTGAATTGTATTTGAATTGAATTAAAATCAAATGAAGAGATTCCACCAACATGTTTTCGTCTATCTCTCCTTTGTTTTGAATGTATCCATGCTCTAAGGCATAATACGTAACAGCTCTGTACATTGCGCCTGAATCTATGTAGATGTAATTCAAGTTTTTTGCTATGGCCTTTGCTAAGGTGCTTTTTCCACAAGAAGAATAGCCATCTATGGCAATGTTAATTTTATTGGTCACTCGGTTAGGGAATTGAAGGCTCGAATTTACAATGCTTCCGCGGAAATCACCAAGTTTTATTTCAAAATGTGGTAATATTGCCAACATGAAAATTTTGAGACGATTGCACTCTGTAACTAAAATGAACCCTTCAGCATTTCTTGTTGCATTCATTTCAATCGTTTGTCTTCAATCGTGTAACAACATTCCCTACTTTGGTCACCAAGAAGGAAAAATCATTTACGACGTCAGTTTTCCTTACGAATCGAACGACATTAAGCAAGCACTTTTTCCGAGCGAAATGACGTGCATCTTCGACGGGGAACACCAACACACCCTTATTGAATCTGCCTATGGCATTGTGAAATCTGAATTTATTATTGATCACGAGAAAAAAGAATTCAATCATTTAGTAGCATGTTTCGGCAGTGATTACGCGATGCATTTGAACGAAGGCGAATACAATGAATGGATCAAACAATTCCCTTCTGTTCGATTGGAACCTACCGAGGAAACCATGATGATAGCTGGATACGAATGCAAGAAAACCATTGCTTATTTCAAAAGTGATTCGTTGCCCTCTGTGGAGTTGTATAGCACTACGAAATTAGATTTAGACGGAAACAATTGGTGGAACACTTACGCTGGTGTTGAAGGAACATTGCTCGGATATGATATTGAGCAATACGGAAGACGCATGCAAGTGCGCGCACGTGAAGTGATTTTTCAGAAAACAACCCCCGAAGATTTTCAAATTCCAAGCTCCTACACCCCAATAAGCGCGGGTGAAATGAAAGCCAAGCTCGACGAAATTGTAAAAGATTATCTCGATTAATGAACCTTTCGGTTTCTTCCTTGTACAGCATAAAAAATTCAAGTTATGCTGTTATCCTTTCTCCGATTCTTTCAAAGCGACGCTAGACATTTTCAAATTGTTTCTCAAACTATTTTCGTTTGTATAGGCGTAATGTTCCTTCGCTGGGATTATTCATTCATTGCTATTCTGCTCACTTTCGGCACAGCGCTTTCCATTCAACTGCTTGGGATTTATTTATTGAAGCTTCCACTTCATTCCATCAAAAGTGCGTTGATCACGGCTTTCGGATTAACGCTCTTGTTCAAGAGTAATGAGCCGATGCTTTATGCATTAGCTGCTGCCATTGCAATTGTACAAAAATTCATTTTTAAAATTCGTGGACAGCATCTTTTCAATCCGGCTAACGTTGGAATTATTGCAGTGATTCTTTTTACGAAGAACGCATGGATTTCCCCAGCGCAATGGGGAAACAGCACCGCGCTTATCTTTGTGATTGGAACAGCAGGATTGGCGGTGCTTTCAAGAGTGAAGCGCATTGACACTGGGCTAATTTTCATTGCCACACTCTTCGCGCTTGAGTATTACAGAACAATCGTTTTCTTAGGTTGGAATTGGGAAGTTCTGCTTCACAAATTATCATCGGGAAGTATTTGGTTATTCGCACTCTTCATGATAACCGATCCGATGACTATTCCAACAAATAGACTGGTTCGAATCATCTGGACCATGGCGGTGGCCTTCACTTCCTTCTACCTCACGAATTTTCACTTCGTCACTGGAGCGCCGCTGTGGGTTTTGGTTTGCTTCACTCCATTGACGCCATTGCTCAACAAATTTTTCCCTAGCAAAACATTTAACTGGATTCATTCAACACAAAAACAATTCAACCATGACACAAAGATTGCTTATTAAGGCAGCAGCACTGTTGGTGCTCCTGTCTAGCGTGAACGCTTATTCCTTCTGCGGATTTTATGTCGCGAAAGCTGACGCGACGCTCTTCAACAACAAGAGCGAAATTATTTTGGTTCGCGATGGAACGCGCACGTCCATAACTATGTCGAATGATTTCAAAGGCGACGTGCGCGATTTCGCCATGGTTGTGCCTGTGCCTGTAGTGCTTCAGGAAGGCGACATTAAAGTCGTTGACCGAAGAATATTCGAAACACTCGACGCCTACTCTTCTCCGCGATTGGTGGAATATTACGACACTAACCCGTGTTATCAGGTTGTAGAATTAGACGAAGCAAACTGGAGTGCGCAAGTCACCTCTACAGATGCGGGCGTCCGAATGAAGTATGATATGGTTGAAGAAAAATTCAATGTGACCATTGAAGCAGAATACACCGTTGGAGAATACGATATTGCTCTTCTTTCAGCAAAAGAAAGTACCGGTTTGAAAAACTATTTGATTCAGGAAGGCTATAAAATTCCAGCTACTGCGGAGAGTGTGCTTGAGCCTTATATCAAGAGCAACATGAAGTTCTTTGTTGTGAAAGTGAATCTTGACAATCAGAAGAACAGCGGATTCGATTATTTGCGTCCGATTCAAATTAACTTCGACCACCCTAAATTCATGTTGCCTATTCGCCTCGGAATGGCGAACAGCACTGGCGAGCAAGACATGATTGTGTATGCTTTTACGAAGACTGGTCGCGTAGAATGCACCAACTACAGAACGGTGAAAGTGCCAACAGACCGCAACATTCCGTTGTACACGAAAGACATCTTCGGAGAGTTCTACAAAAACCTTTTCACTCGCGCATATTCACGTGAGGGAAAGAACGCGGTTATGTTGGAATACGCCTGGAATGTGACTCCAAGCTGGGGCGGAATGAAATGCGATCCGTGCGTTGGTAATCCACCTATTTACAACGATTTCGCGGAAGCAGGCGTTTGGTGGGCCGGTTGGAATTCTGCTTCTCCAGTGTTCTTCACAAGGCTTCATGTGCGCTACAGCAACGCTAAATTCCCTGCGGATTTAACTTTCCAGATTACTCCGAACACAGAGAATTTTCAAGCAAGATATATTCTAACTCATCCTGCTGGAGGCCCTTTCGATTGCGATGAATCGCAAGACTATTTGGAATCGTTGCGAGCGCGCAGAAAAGTTGAAGTGGATGAATTGTATGCGCTGGCTGGAATAAAACCCAACGATCGTAGCGATAACTACATCAATGAATTTGTTTCTTATATGATAAACAAACCGATGGACTCTATGCTGAAAGGCGAGGTTATTCCAGGAGAAAATTCACCTATGGATGCAAGCGAAATTGAAGTGGATGAAGCATACATTCATTCAGACATGGAGCCGAACGAGGCTTTCCTTCAAAATGACAATCCCGAGAAAAAGAACAAACCCTGGGAAGTGCCCTTATTCTTGGGTTCCATAGTCGGATTGGCCTTGTTTGTGACAAGGAAACGCACGAAAGAATAGACACAAAAAAGGGCGACCGGTGGTCGCCCTTTTTTCTTCAACATAAAATATTAATAGTACATGCTTCGACGAACTTTCGCAACATACTTCGCTAAGCGAATTACTTGCTTGGTGTATCCGAATTCATTGTCGTACCAAACGTAAAGAACAATTCCTTTTCCGTCTTTGGAAACAATGGTTGCTTGACTATCATAAACACTGCAGCACTCGTTTCCAACGATATCACTTGAAACCAATTCTTCACTAATGCTGTAGAAGATTTGATTCACCAAATCACCGTCTAACGCAGCTTTTCGAACAGTAGCATTTACTTCTTCAACCGTAGTTGCTTTGTCTGTGTAAACGTGAATAATGGCCAATGATCCGTTCGGTGTTGGGACGCGAACAGCGTTTGATGTAAGCTTGTCAGCAAGAGCAGGAATAACCTTCGTAACAGCCTTACCAGCGCCCGTTTCAGTGATTACCATGTTTACGGCAGCACTTCTTCCGCGACGGCTTTTCTTGTGCATATTGTCCAACAAGTTCTGATCGTTCGTGTAAGCATGAACCGTTTCAATGTGTCCCTTTTCAATTCCAAATTCATCGAAAATGGTTTTCAAAATTGGAGAAATTGCATTGGTCGTGCAACTTGCTGCAGAAAAGATTGTTTCGCTTTCAATGTCTAAATCGCGGTGGTTAATTCCATAAACAATGTTTGGAACTTCCTTTCCCGGTGCGGTTAAAAGAACTTTACTAATACCCTTTGCTTTCAGGTGAATGCTGAGCGCTTCACGATCTTTGAAAACACCTGTATTATCAATTAATAAAGCGTCTTGAATTCCATAAGCGGTGTAATCGACCGCTCCCGGATCTTTCGCAGCTAGCATATAAATTCTCTGACCGTTTACGATTAAACATTTGTTTTCGTAATCTACATCAACGGTTCCTTTGAATCTTCCGTGAACCGAATCGTTTTCGAAAAGCGCAGCACGTTTTTTAATTGACAAATCATCGTCTTCACGAGTAACAATTGCACGAAGGCGCAGTTGTTGTCCGCTTCCTGCTTGACGAACCAATTCGCGAGCTGCAAGGCGGCCTATACGACCGAACCCAAACAAGACAACGTCTCTTGGCTCCATGTCTTTTCCTTCTTCAGTGAAATTTTGTAGTTTATCTTCTAAGAATTCTTTTTGCGAATTGAAATGCTCGCGAGAGATGGCCCACTCGCTAGCTAATTTCCCTATATCAATTTTCGCTGGAGCAATGTCCATGTTGTAAAGCTCAGTGGCCAATTCCGCGGTGTGAAAAACGCTAATAGGCTTACCTACTACTTCCGCTGCGTATTTGTGCAATCGCAGGATTTCGGTGATACGCGTATCTGCAAGATGATTGCGGAAAAGCACCAATTCAATTGATTTATCGAAAAGCAACTTTCCCACCATGTGCGCGAGATCTACTGCTGCTTTTTCTTGGTTCACATACACTGCCAGTTCATTGCTGTACGTGTCGTTTGACAAGGGTTTGTTTGACATAAATTAAATTTAAATGAGTTGATTTTTCTTCTTGAAAATCATTTTTTCAAGACGCGGCAAAGATAGTTCAAGCGAATGAACTCGCAGCAAAAAAAACAGCCTCGTATTCATTTCACGAGGCTGTTTTCATTCAAAATAATTCTTGGTATTTATATACCAAAACCGTAATAAGCTCGAGTTCCGTTAGGGTAAACTCCTTCCAACAAAATTCCACCTGACTTGGATTTCAACAACGATTGAAGTTGCTCTGGCGAGGTAACAGGTTCACCATCGATCTTCGTCACAATAAACCCGGTTTTCACACCCGCACTTCTTAGCTTTCCAGTTGAAAGCACACCCACTTTTGCACCTCCTTGAATACGTAACGCTTTGCATTCACTCTCTGAAGGAGCGCTGAATTCCGCACCCAGCGATGAAATGCTTTCGGCAGCTATTTCTTCAAAATTCTCGAGTTCGGCTTTACCTGATTTATTCTTTAATTCAATTTCGAAATTCTTTTCTTTTCCGTTTCTCCAAACTACCAAGTTCACTTTGTTACCCGGTCTGAACTTGCTTATTTGCTCTTGCAATTGTGGAACGGTAGAAACCGGATAGTCCGCAACTTTCAAAATAATATCTCCAGCTTCTAGCCCTGCCGATTCCGCCGCCCCTCCTGCTGTAACATTATTGATGTATACACCCGAAACCAAGGGCAATTCGGCTTCTTTTGCTTGCTCTTCCGTTACTGCCGAAATTTGAACACCGAGAAATCCGCGTTGAACATTTCCGAACTCTATGATATCTTCTGCTACTTTTTTCGCTATTGATGCAGGAATTGCAAATGAATATCCCGCATAGGAACCGGTTCGAGAAGCAATAGCCGTATTGATGCCAATAAGTTCACCGTTGGTGTTAACCAACGCACCGCCACTATTTCCCGGATTCACTGCAGCATCTGTTTGAATAAATGACTCGACTGGTAAAACTTCGCCCGACCTTCCTTCACCAATGATATTGATGTTTCTGCCCTTAGCACTTACAATACCAGCGGTAACAGTAGAGGTTAATTCAAAAGGGTTTCCCACTGCGAGCACCCATTGACCAATATGAACGGCGTCACTATTTCCCCATGAAATGGCCGGAAGATTTGACTCGTCTATTTTTAAAACGGCAATATCTGAGCTCGGATCTTTTCCGACCAATGTTGCTTCATAATTTTTGTTGTTGTTTAAAGTGACTGTCACTTTTTCAGCACCGTCTATGACATGATTGTTTGTGACTATATATCCATCTGCTGAAATGATGACACCTGATCCAGATGCCATTTGTGTTTGAGGCTGTTGCTGATACCCGAAAAAACCGCCCCAAGGATCGTATTGGATTGTTTTAGTTTCCGTCTTCACGTGAACCACTGAATTGACTGTTCTTTCAGCGGCAACTACAAAATCACCGCCTACACCACTTAATCCTGAATAATTAGCAAACGCGCTTGGAACAGGAGAATTCCAAGATGAGAAACTTGAATTTGGCCTAACTACAAAATGGTATGCAGCCATGGCAATAAGACCGCCAGCGAAAGCTGAAGCAAAAATGACTAGACTCTTTTTCATACTTTTTAAATTTGAAATGCTAAAATAATTTGATTTTGAATCGAACAAAAACGACACCAAAATATTTTTATTGTCAGAATGAATTGATTGTAATTTTGCACCTATGAAAAAGTCTTTGGGTTTGGTTGGAATTGTTTTAGCGATTGTAACCCTTTTAGTGGGTTGCGAAAAGGACATAACTGTTGACCTTCCGCAGGCGGAAACTAAAATTGTTGTTCAAGGAAGCATTGAACCTGGTCAATCTCCCATTGTTATTCTGAGCTATTCGGCAGGTTACTTCGATCCGGCTGATTTAAACGCCCTTGCTAATTCCTACGTGCGTGATGCCCAAGTGAAAATGGTTCACGGAACTGACACCATTCCCTTGGAGATGTTTTGCACAGTAGATATGACGCTTGAGCAACTTCTTCTCGCTTCTCAAACCCTTGGCCTTCCTCCTGAAGCAGTTTTGGGTCTAGGCGTTTGTGTCTACACATCTTTATCGCCGCAGGCAATTGGCGTGGCCGGAGAAACATATACTCTTATTGTTGACAAAGACGAGCATCACTTGCATGCATCAACTAAAGTGAATTTTCCAATTCCACTGGATAGCCTTTGGTTCGCATCGCCCTCGGGTAACCCACTCGATTCATTGGGATTTATTTACGGAAAAATGACCGACCCTGATTCTCTTGGTAATGCCTATCGTTGGTCTGCCAAACGAATTAGTCACTATCCGCAATGGATAACCAGAGATACTTATTTGCGCGGACAACAAAAGGATCTAACGTTCATAAGTCCAATGCCAAGTGTATACGACGATGAGTTTTTCAATGGATTAACCTTTGAATTCGCCTACTATAGAGGCGCTATTCCTTTCAGCGATAAGTTTGATGACCGCCGAGAAGAGAGAGGTTTTTTTAAGCGTGGTGACACGGTTATTGTTCGGGGTTCCAGCATTGACATGAACGTTTTCAAATTTTACAAATCTTACGAGGATCAATTGGCTAATCAAGGCTCTCCATTCGCCTCTCCAAGCAATGTGAAATCAAATGTTGAAGGCGGATTGGGTGTTTGGGCTGGTTACGGTGCCTACTACGATACGCTCGTTTGCCAATAATGTGATATTCGTCACATTCCATAGTTTTCAATCCCTATTAACTTCGCGCCATGGAAACTGAATCAAAAACTGCCTTAGGAAAAGTCGTGAAAATGAAATGTCCACATTGTGGTAAAGGCCATTTGTTTGTGAACGAATCCATTCTCTCCTTCAGCAAACTCGGGCAAGTGAAATCTGAATGCACGGAATGCGGCACCAATTTCAATCCTGAACCTGGTTTTTATTTCGGTGCTGCCTATGTGAGTTGGGGACTCACCGTAACCATGTGGTTGGCTATTTTAATTGCTCTAAAAGCTTGTGATGCCCTAGGCATCTTGGAATTTGGATTTTTGACCCACCCAAAAACATTCTTAATAACCGGTGTTGCTTTTACCCTTGTTCTATTCCCTCTTTTATTCAAACTTTCTCGCTCAATCTGGGCGACATCGTTTATTAAATAATCTGACCATCGCTCATTACAATCTTGCGATCTGCTTGCGAGGCCAATTCTTCGTTATGTGTTACAATAACGAAGCTATGATGGAATTCATTTCTTAATTCGAAAAAGAGATCGTGCAGAGCCACTGCGTTGGCCTTGTCAAGGTTTCCTGAAGGTTCATCGGCGAAGACCACTTTCGGATTATTCATTAACGCTCTTGCCACAGCCACGCGCTGCTGCTCTCCTCCTGACATTTCGGAAGGCTTGTGCTCCGCTCTATGACTTAATCCTAATCTTTCCAACCAAAACGCGGCTTTCTTTTCAGCTTCTTTCTTTTCAACTCCTGCAATAAGCGCTGGAATACACACATTTTCATTAGCAGTAAATTCAGCCAATAAGTTGTGAAACTGAAAGACAAAACCGAGATGTAAATTTCGAAAACGAGCAAGTTCTCGCTGTTTCAATTGGAAGGGATTCACTCCATCGATAGTCACGGTTCCTTTGTCTGGATTATCTAACGTGCCAAGGATTTGCAAAAGCGTTGTTTTACCTGCTCCGCTAGCCCCTACGATCGAAACAATTTCACTTTTTTGAATATCTAACGAAACGTTATTCAACACTTGAACCTTTCCGTATCCCTTATAAATTCCCGATGCATGAATCATAGCACAAAGATGAGCAAAAACTTCGTCATTATTTAGTACATTCGCGTCGCAAATATTGAACTATGAACATTCACGAATATCAAGGAAAAAGTATCCTTTCACAATTTGGCGTAACCGTGCAACGCGGTTATGTTGCATCAACCCCAGAAGAAGCAACTGCGGTTGCAGAAAAATTGCAAGCTGAAACAGGAACCGGCTGGTTCGTTGTGAAGGCGCAGATTCACGCAGGTGGACGCGGGAAAGGAGAAGTAACCGAAACAGGATCACGCGGTGTTGTTTTGGCGAAAGGACTTGGTGAAGTTGCTGAAAAAGCAAAAGGTATTTTAGGCGGACACTTGGTAACTCTTCAAACCAAAGCTGAAGGCAAGTTGGTTCAATCCGTTCTTATTGCTGAAGACGTTTATTCTCCTGGTGCTTCAGAGCCTCGCGAGTTTTATATGAGTATCTTATTGGACCGCGCAGCTGGAAGAAACGTTATCGTTTACTCTCCAGATGGCGGAATGAATATTGAAGAAGTTGCTGAAAAGACGCCTGAGCGCATTTTCAAAGAACTAATTGATCCTATGACTGGCGTTACCGATTTTCAAGGAAGAAACATCGCTTTCAACCTTGGCCTTTCAGGTGGTGCTTTCAAGGAAATGATTTCCTTCACAAAGAAATTATACAACGCTTATGTGGGTTGCGATGCCTCTATGTTCGAAATTAATCCTGTTCTAAAAACTTCTGACGACCGCATTCTTGCTGTTGATGCAAAAGTTACTCTTGATGGAAACGGATTGTTCCGTCACCCAGATTACGCTGCAATGCGCGACACTACAGAAGAAGATCCGATTGAAGTTGAAGCTGGCGAAGCTGGTTTGAACTACGTGAACTTAGATGGAAACGTGGGTTGTATGGTGAACGGAGCAGGATTGGCGATGGCAACCATGGACATTATTAAGTTAAGCGGTGGAGAGCCTGCTAACTTCCTAGATGTTGGAGGTACAGCAGATGCGAAGCGCGTTGAAACTGCATTCAGAATGATTCTTCGCGACACAACTGTGAAAGCGATTTTAGTAAATATTTTTGGTGGAATTGTGCGTTGCGATCGTGTTGCACAAGGTGTTGTAGATGCATACAAGAACATTGGAGATATTCAAGTTCCAATCATTGTTCGTTTGCAAGGAACGAACGCTGTAGAAGCGAAAAAATTAATTGACGAATCTGGATTAGCTGTACACTCTGCCATTACGCTTCAAGAAGCTGCGGATCAGGTGAAAGCTGTTTTGAACGCCTAATTCAACATGTCGAACAAAGAAGAGAAAATAAACGCGTTCAACCCCAACAGTGCGGGTCTGGCGGAAAGTCAAATGTTTGGATTACCATTCACCATTGACGAAAGTGATATTGTTCTTCTTCCTGTTCCATGGGAAGTTACCGTAAGCTACGGCGGCGGCGCTTCTGAAGGCCCTGAGCATATTTTTGAATCGAGTCTTCAAGTCGATCTTCATCATCCTGAATTTCCTGAATTGTGGAAGAAAGGCATTGCCATGCTCGAGCAGAACGGTGCCCTTCATTCAAGAAGTAATTCGTTGAAAGAAAAAGCAGAAGAAATTATTTCTGCGTGGGAAGAAGGAGAGAAAATTGAAGACAACGATGAACTTGTAGAAATACTTCAAGAGATTAACGAAGGCTGTGCCGACATGGTTCAGTATGTGGCTGAGCAAACTAAGAAATGGCTCGATGCTGGTAAAATAGTTGGGCTTATTGGTGGAGACCACAGCACTCCCTTAGGATATCTTCAGACGTTGTCTGAACGTTACGAGAACTTCGGAATCCTTCATATAGACGCACACATGGACTTGCGTGAAGCCTATGAAGGGTTCACCTATTCACATGCGTCTATCATGTACAATGCAATGCAAATTCCACAAATAACCAAATTGGTTCAGGTTGGAATTCGCGATTTCTGTAAGGAAGAGAACGACCGTGTTGTGAATTCAAACGGAAGAATCATTGTTCACACCGATGCTGAAATTCAACGTGCAGCGTTCGAAGGAGAGTTGTGGAAAGAACGTTGTAATGCGATTATTGACGCACTTCCGAAGGATGTGTATATCAGTTTCGATATCGACGGATTAGACCCTACCCTTTGCCCGAATACCGGCACTCCGGTTCCGGGTGGACTTTCATTCCAACAAGCGTTGTATTTGCTAAGTCAACTGAAAGCTAAGAAGAACATCATTGGCTTCGACTTAGTAGAAGTTGCTCCGGGCGAGGACGACTGGAACGGCAACGTTGGCGCGCGTTTGCTTTACCACATGTGTGGGGTTGCAAGCTGAAAGTTTTAACAAAACCTATTTAGTTTCCCCTTTTGTGTTGGTTCCACATGGTTTTGGCAAAATCACGAAATGATTCTGGGCTTGAGCCAAAGGCATCATCAAATTTAAATTGTCCACCATCAACAGAGCCATCTTCCCAATCTATCTGACTTGATCCCCTTAAGGCATATTTCTGCCCATTCTGAAACATGATAATCTTCAAGTCGCTCGGTGAAACATCGCTCAAGCAATAGGTTTCATACATCATCCAAACTTCACCAGTGTCATCAGAGTTAAGATCTGTAATTTGTATTGTACTTGGAATAAAAGAGGCCTCTACATCAAATTGGCATTCCGACACAAAGTCGTGTAACTCTCGCAGAAGCTTTACTTCTGAACCTGAAATAACGTAATGGTAAGCGTACAAATGTGCTTCTTTATAAGGGTCTAAATACTCGTCATCATTTTGTTTTTCGGGAGAATAAATCTCTCCTGTTTCAGCTGCAATAAATATATTCTCACCCAACTTATCCGTCCATTTGTAGGCACTTTTAACTTTACCTTTCGTTACGCAAGTAGCCGGGATATCAGCAACATTCAACTTGGTAATTGATGCTGGTTCGAAATGCTTTACAACCTCTTTGACATCAGCGGAAGCACCGCTTGTTCCTGGGCTATTCACTTCTTGATTCTCGCCACAAGAAAAGAATAAAGCAACAACTAAAAGAAATAATGTCGATCTCATAAAATGAAATTTAAATAATTTATTCTGGTTAAAACTAACTCAAAGTTCTCAATTTATTATACTCCACCTGAATTTCCTGTGGTGGATTGAAATAGCCGTATGCCACGTGTGGGAATTCCTCTCTGATTTTATCCAATACATTTCGAACCCCCATGCCTTCCGGTAATTCCGTTACACCAATTTTCCCTAAATACCAATCGGGATCAATGTTGAAATTGCGCCATTGGATCATGCTAATGTCAGTATGCTTAATGAAATTTCGCAATGCTTCATATTCTTCCGGATGGTCCGTCATTCCTGGGAAAGTGAAGTAGTTGATGCTTGCCCATCCACCGTATTGACGAACAATACGCGCCGATTCAACAATGTCTTCAAACTTATAGTTGTTCGGCAAATAGTAGGCTTCGTAAATGTTTTTACGAAGTGAATTCGTGCTGACACGAATGCTATCTAAACCGACCTTCATTAACTCTTCCACAGCCTTCGGCTTGCTGCCGTTGGTATTCAGGTTAATGATGCCGCGCTTGGTGTGCTTGCGCAATTCAATAATAACATCACGAATAGTCTGCCAAACCAACAACGGTTCCCCTTCACAACCTTGTCCGAAACTTATAATTGGACGCTCTGCATTCATCAAATGTGGAAGTGTATACTCAACAATTTCTGCAACGGTTGGAATAAAATCCAAGCGGTCTTGTGGCGACGTTAACTCATGCTCTTCCGGTTGAAATGAAATACAACCTAAGCAATTGCTGTTACACGCCGGACTAACAGGAATGGGCGCTTCCCATCTTCCCATGAAGAAATTACGTGCAGCAGGACAACAGTATTTCAAACTGCAATTGTTTCCTAAATGCTGAACCAATCTGTTGTTCGGATGCTCTTCCAAACGCTTGCGCGTCACTTCCCAAATATGTTCTCTATCGAAATTCTCTAAATCCTGACGTTCATCTGCGTCTATGCGAACAGCGGTAGTGTAAAACTTCCCATCATACCAGCCCACTGCTGTGTATGCATATAAAGGCAGTGTTGGCGCGTCTTGTTCATCAGTTCCAAAGGCTGCTGAATACAACTGCGTATAGGCAGGGGCGTTCAAACTAGCGACGGCCTGAATGTCTTCGTGACATTCCATTTCGCCTGTTTCAACACTAAGGCCATACGGACGTCTTCCGGGCAAAGTGAACAAATCACTTCCAAATGGAAGTTCAATAAAATCTTCCGGTGTTAGCGGATACACGTTGTATCCAGATCTGCCTACTGCTTCAAAATTAGTGTCTTCAAAAATATTTCCTTCAGCATCGGCGTATACCATGAAAGGGACTTCCTTCGGATGAATTGATTTTTTCATTTTGCAAAAGTACATTCTATCTTCGTGAAATATGCGCATTACATTTTTAGGAACAGGAACAAGTCAGGGTGTACCACTCATCTCTTGCAAATGTGCAGTTTGTGCTTCTACCGACGAACGCGACAAACGCTTGAGAAGCGCCGTAGCATTGACCATTGGCGAACAGTACATTGTTATTGATTCGGGACCTGATTTCAGACAACAAATGCTACGCGACAATGCTACGCATCTCGACGCGATTGTTTTCACGCATGAGCACAAAGATCACATTGCAGGGCTCGACGATGTGCGCGCTTTTAATTTCACAATGGGACAACCTGTTAATGT
>CANIBZ010000045.1 GCA_947466425.1 Flavobacteriales bacterium | reverse complement strand
CCGATAGCTATCGGGAGGAATAAAACCTTCGGTTTTCCAATAGCGCAGTTAATGGTTCCCATTACACAGTAGTAATTACGAAGTAGGAATAAAATCTTCGATTTTCCCATTACGAAGTAGGAATAAAACCTCCGGTTTTCCAATTACGTAGTTCAAAAGAAATCTGTAAATCTTCCCGAATCTTTCAAACGAACTCCCTTATCTGTGTGTTGAAGAGTGCAACATTCATTCACGCTGTCGTGCTCGAAGAAGAGCACGTAACCGTTGTCGGCAGCGGTGTTGAGGAAGAGCTCTTTTTCAGATAGGGTTAAAAGCGGACGGGTGTCGTAGCCCATGACGTAAGGGAGGGGAATGTGTCCGACGGATGCTAAAAGGTCGGCCATGAATACCAGTGTCTTTCCATTGTAAGGAATATGCGGAATCATCATGCTGTCGGTGTGTCCGTCTACAAACAAGACGTCGAATCCAAGCGGAGTAGGCGAGACGTTGTTCACGCGTTCAATGAAATTCAATTGTCCGCTTTCTTGAATCGGTAAAATATTATCGGAAAGGAAACTGGCTTTCTCTCTCGGATTCGGCTCTGTGGCCCACTTCCAGTGGTTTGCGTTGCTCCAGAATTTGGCATTCGGAAAGGCAGGCTGAAAATGTTCGCGGGTGGAATTGTATTCAATGCTTCCGCCACAATGATCGAAGTGCAAATGCGTAAGCAGCACATCTGTAATGTCGTTTCTATGAAACCCTTTCAGGGCAAGGGATTGGTCAATGGTTAAGGTGTCTTGTAAGTGATAGTGCGAAAAGAACTTTTCACTTTGCTTGCCGCCAATGCCCGTGTCTATGAGGGTCAGACGATCGCCGTCTTCCACCAACAAACAACGCATGGCCCAGGTGCAAAGGTTCATCTCGTCGGCCGGATTGGTCTTCTGCCACAACTGTTTCGGCACAACGCCGAACATGGCGCCGCCGTCTAATTTGAAAAATCCAGTGTCTATAACATGTAGTTTCATGTTGCAAATGTAATAGCGATTGTCTCGCGTTCCATTTGTACCTTTGCCCCTTAGAAATTAAACATGGACCACTCGTCGTTATTCAGTATTTCTCCTATCGATGGCAGATACCGCCGTCAGACCGAAGACCTGCAACAATACTTTTCAGAATACGCCCTGATCAAATACAGAGTTTGGGTGGAAGTGGAATACTTCATTGCACTTTGTGAATTGCCTTTGCCACAATTGACAAGCGTTTCAAAAGACACGTTCGTTCACTTGCGCGACATCTGTGCGAATTTTTCGCAGGAAGATGCGCAATGGATCAAAGACAAAGAGAAGATTACAAATCACGACGTGAAGGCCGTTGAGTATTTCATTAAGCATAAAATGGATGAAATGCAGTTGGGCGGGGTGAAGGAATTCGTTCACTTCGGCTTGACTTCTCAGGATATCAATAACACCGCAATCCCGGCATCTTTCCGCGACTCGTTAGAGAATGTGTACATTCCGAAAATTGACGAGGTCATGCATCACTTAGCCGAAAGAAGCAAGGAATGGAAAGACGTTCCCATGTTGGCTAGAACCCACGGTCAGCCAGCTTCTCCAACCCGTTTAGGAAAAGAGTTTTTTGTTTTTGTTGAAAGATTGGAAGAGCAATTGCAGCAATTGGAAAACATTCCAGTGGCAGCGAAATTCGGTGGTGCAACAGGAAACTTCAACGCACATCATGTGGCTTATCCGGAAGTGGATTGGGTGGAATTCGCCAATGATTTTTTGGGTGAAAAGCTTCGCTTGTCGCGCTCGCAATACACCACACAAATTGAACACTACGACCACATGGCCGCTTCGTTCGATGGATTGAAAAGATTGAATACAATCCTTATGGATTTGTCTCGCGATATCTGGGCCTACATCAGCATGGATTACTTCCGTCAGATTGTGAAGGAAGGTGAAGTGGGTTCTTCAGCCATGCCGCACAAGGTGAATCCGATTGACTTTGAAAATGCCGAAGGGAATTTAGGAATCGCGAACGCCTTGTTTGAGCACTTGGCTGCGAAGCTTCCTGTAAGCCGACTTCAGCGCGATCTAACCGATAGCACTGTTCTTCGCAACGTGGGTGTTCCAATGGCGCATACGATGATTGCCTTGAATTCCATATTGAAGGGATTAGGTAAATTGAAATTGAACGAAGCGAAGATTGCAGCTGATTTGGAAAACAATTGGGCAGTTGTTGCGGAAGGAATTCAAACCGTTCTTCGCAGAGAAGGATACGAAGCACCTTACGAAGCGTTGAAGAATTTAACACGCGGAAAAGATCGTGTGGAAGAACAAGACATTCATGCATTCATTGATATTCTTGAGGTTTCCGATGCCATTAAAGCTGAATTGAAAAACATTCGTCCGGAAAATTATACTGGAATAGACTTAATGTCTGATCACGAATGAAGTCATTCCGCGCCATATTCTCATTGCTAGGCGACTACAAAGGATCGTTGGTGTGGAATTTTATATTCAACATACTGAACGCTATTTTTTCGTTGTTCACCTTCTTGAGTGTTGTTCCGTTTTTGTATGTGTTGTTCGATGTGAATCAAGGTGGAAGCGCACCGATCTCTCAAGCCAAAGGATTGTGGGATCAGTTCAAAGATCAATTGAACGGATCCATACTCGAACATGGAAAGCCTCATGTTCTTCTGCTCATGTGTTTGTTCATTGTTGTTCTCGCTTTGCTGAAGAATACTGTGAATTACATTTCGCTCTTGAGTATTGCGAGAATTCGAACAGGTGTTTCAAGAGATCTTCGAAAGAAGATGTATCAAAAAGTTCTTCGACTGCAATTGGCGTTTTTCTCGAATGAAAGAAAAGGCGATTTGATTTCGCGCATGACCAACGACTTGAATGAAATTGAGTTCTCTGTTATTGGTGCGTTGGAAGCGTTGTTGAAGTCACCCGTAATGATTTTCTTTTCGCTCATAACATTGGTATTAATGAGTTGGAAGCTCACGTTGTTCGCGTTCATATTCCTTCCAGTAAGCGGATACTTAATCTCGCGCATTGCGAAGAGTTTGAAGAACGCCGCTAAGCGCAGCAAATCGAATCTTGGCGATTTAATTGCTTTACTCGATGAGAGTTTGACGGGTATTCGTGTCATTAAAGTTTTTAATGCCGAAGATCATTTCGAAAAGAAGTTTGATGAGACGAACGAAGGATATTCTCGTCTCATGCACAAGTTGTACAAGCGCGAATATTTGGCTTCGCCCATGTCGGAATTTATTTCGCTCATGGTTATTAGTGTGCTGTTGTATGTTGGAGGAACAATTGTTTTCAGTGGAGAAATAAGCGGCGAATTGCTCATCGGTTATTTGGTGGTCTTCTCTCAAATTATTCAACCCGCGAAACAATTCAGCGATGCGATTTTCAAGGTAAATAAGGGAATGGCAAGTCTAGAGCGCATTCGCGAAGTCTTGCATGCGGAAGAAACCGTTTTAGATAAATCAGATGCGGTTGAATTGAAGTCCTTTGAAAATGAAATTGCTTTCAAAAACGTCAGTTTCAAATACGGAGAAGAAGAGGTGTTGAAGAACATTTCCTTCAATATTGAAAAAGGACAAACAGTTGCCTTGGTTGGATCTTCAGGAAGTGGAAAGACAACATTGGCAATGCTTCTTGCGCGTTTCTATGATCCCACCTCAGGAAGTATTGATATAGACGGTGTTGCAATCACGCATTTGAAAACGAAGTCGGTGCGTGCGCACATGGGCATGGTGACGCAAGATGCGTTGTTGTTCAACGATACCGTTGCGAACAACATTGTTCTTTCCGAATCGCATACGAATGAAAAGCTTATGGAAGCCGCTCGTGTTTCCAATGCACTCGAATTCATTGATGAATTGGAAAATAAATTCGAGACGAACATTGGAGATGGGGGTATGCGCTTATCGGGCGGACAAAGACAGCGATTGTCTATTGCTCGTGCGATTTATAAGAATCCATCTATTTTAATTTTAGACGAAGCCACATCAGCGTTAGATACACAAAGCGAGAAGTACGTGCAAGATGCCATTTCCAAAATGATGGAGAACAGAACAGCACTTGTTATTGCACACCGATTAAGCACCATTCAGCAAGCCGATTTAATTTTGGTTATGCAGGCTGGAGAAATTGTGCAGCGCGGAACACACAAAGAACTAATTTCGCAAGAAGGGTTGTACAAAACCCTTGTTGAAATGCAAGAATTATAAACTATGATCGCACTACTTAGAAAAGAAATCCGCTCGTTTTTGACATCCTTGATTGGTTACATTGCTATAGCAGTGTTTTTAATTGTCACCTCTTTATTCATGTGGGTGTTTCCTGACAATGGTTTGAATGTCATGGAAGCCGAGTACGCCACATTAGATACCCTTTTTTACATTGCTCCTTGGGTATTCTTGTTTCTCATACCGGCCATCACCATGCGCTCGTTGGCAGAAGAGCAAAAGGAAGGAACGCTTGAATTGTTAATGACCAAACCCATCACAGATCTTCAAATTATTTTAGCGAAGTACCTTGCAGGCTTACTCGTAGTTGTGATTGCCATTTTCCCCACGCTCATTTATTTCCTTTCCGTTTATCTATTGGGAAATCCAGTTGGAAATATAGACGTTGGAGCAACGTGGGGTTCTTATTTGGGACTCATCTTCTTGGCGAGTGTTTATGTGAGCATTGGAATCTTCGCTTCGAGCTTAACCAAGAATCAGATTGTAGCGTTCTTAATTGCAGCGCTGATAAGCTTTGTTATGTATTCAGGATTTCAGTCTTTGGGTACATTCAACCTGTTTGGGTCGTTGGATCGATTCATTATTCGCTTGGGAATGGAAGACCATTACTCGGGCATGAGCATTGGTTTAATTGACTCGCGCGACGTTCTGTACTTTGTAGGAGTAAGCGCATTTTTTATATTATTAACCCGTTTGCGCTTGCAAGCGAGAAACTGGTGAGTTAGTGTAAAAAGTACACTAATATTTTTGTAAACAACATTTATAGTTAAATTCGCAATCGTAATAAAACGAACCATGAGAGAAATTCAATTCCGTGAGGCCATTTGTGAGGCCATGTCAGAAGAAATGCGCAGAGATGAAACTGTGTTTTTGTTGGGGGAAGAAGTGGCAGAGTACAACGGAGCTTACAAGGCTTCGAAGGGTATGCTCGATGAGTTCGGTGCTAAGCGTGTGATTGATACGCCTATTGCTGAATTGGGATTCTCTGGTATTGCAGTTGGTGCTGCAATGAATGGACTTCGTCCGATTGTAGAATTCATGACTTGGAACTTCGCAATTCTTGCAGCTGACCAAATCATTAACTCGGCAGCGAAGATGTTACAAATGAGCGGTGGACAATACAATGTGCCAATCGTTTTCCGCGGTCCAAATGGAACTGCTGGACAATTGGCTGCAACACACAGCCAAAGCTTTGAATCTATGTACGCGCACATTCCAGGTTTGAAGGTTATTACGCCTTCGAATCCGTATGATGCAAAAGGTTTGTTGAAAGCCGCTATTCGCGATAATGATCCTGTTGTTTTCATGGAGTCTGAAAAGATGTATGGTGACAAAGGAATGGTTCCAGATGGAGAATACATTATTCCAATTGGAGTTGCAGATATTAAGCGTGAAGGAACAGATGTTACTTTGGTTTCTTTCGGGAAAATAATGAAAACTGCTTTGTTGGCTGCTGAAGAATTGGCGAAGGAAGGAATTTCAGTTGAAGTAATCGACTTGCGAACCATTCGTCCGCTTGACATTGATTGCATTGTAAATAGTGTGAAGAAAACGAACCGCTTAATTATTTTGGAAGAGAGCTGGCCAGTGGCGAGTATCTCTACCGAGATTACTTACCGCGTTCAACGTCATGCTTTCGATTACTTAGATGCCCCTATTCGCCGAGTGACACAAACAGATACTCCGTTCGCTTTCGCAACTTCCCTTATTGATGCGGCTCTTCCTGGGGTGCATGATGTAGTTCGCGTTGCGAAGGAAGTTTGCTACAAAGCGTAATCGGGTGGAAGGCTAGTTCCTTCCACACAATTCTCTAAACTCGCAGTACTTGCATTTGCTCTCACTATCCGTTTGAGTGAATTCATCTTTATCTACCGGTGTGTTGTTCTCAATATCGCGATTCAGCTGCTGCATGGCTCTTGTTTCCGCGTACATGTCGTCTTTGAAATTTTCTATATCGGCTTGCGAAATTTCCGGAACGACTTCACTGTATTCTCCTTTCAAGTAGGCGAGAATTGGAATGATTCGGTCGAATTTATTTTCGAAATGAAAGGAAGCAAATAGAGAATACCCGATCAATTGTTTGCGATGCTTGTATTCATCGGCTTTTCCTGTCTTCCAATCGAGAATGTAAATGTCTTTCCCATCGGGAAGCATAAAGTCAACTTTGCAATAAGCCTTCAATTCACCTCTATCAGTTTGAATACGTGTTTCCCCGTAGCCACCTGGCTCAATAATCCATTGTTTCTTCGAAGATTCTGGAAGTTGTTTCACCCATTGGAATCGCTCTGAATTCACGAAGATCATAACGGCGTTAAAAACGCTGTCAATGATGTAGCTCTCGTCAATGGTATCTTTTTCCTTATAATACACTTCAGAAAACACTTTATCGAGCATATATTTCTGAACCTGCGCTTTCACGAAATCTTTCATTCGAGTTTCGTCAATGACATCGGTCGATTTTTGAAGTCGTTTCAATATGGCTTCAATGACATCATGCGCAAGGCTTCCAATGGTAAGAGCTTCAGAGGTGAGGGCCTTCAATTCATTTATTTTTGCAAGTGGAAATTCACGGTCAGCTTTGCCGTAATAAGTATAGAAGTATTTTCTTTTGCAGTAAGAAAAAGTGTCGAATCTACTAACTGACCAACCGAGAATAGGGGTGAAAGGGAATTGTTTGAGCATAATCAAATATAGCTGTAAACGCAGTTTTTGTTGTTCGAAACTCGACTTTTACTTTCGCATTTAAAAAGTTAACTTTACCTAAACATAGAAGTAACTTAAGTAACCTTTATTCGAGTATGAAAAAATTGGTTCCAAAGGAGGCATTGGCAAAGGCGGTGGGATTGAACAAAAACAATCCCTTACTAACCTTGCTTAGTTCTGTGACGAAACTCAATAAAATCAACGCTTTGTACGATCGCATTCGCGCGAACAAAGGAACATCTTTCATCGAATCTTTTTTTCAAGAACTTCACATTACAGTTCAGCTCAACAGCCAGGAGTTGGAGAATATTCCTGCCGAAGGCGGATGTGTCATTGTTTGTAACCATCCATTTGGGGCAATAGACGGTCTCGCACTGATTCAACAAATAGAAAAACGCAGACCCGATATTAAGGTCATGGCTAATTTCCTTTTGGAAGAAATTCCGGAAATTGCCTCTTATTTTTTTAGTGTAAATCCGTTCGATAAAAACGTAGTTCAACTGAAAAGCGAGCGCGGATTGAAGCGCTGCATAGAGCATATTGCTGCTGGAGGTTGTTTAGCTATTTTTCCGGCAGGAGAGGTGAGCACATTTCAAAATAAATGGAGTAACGTTTCCGATAAGAAATGGCAGCGTTCTGTTATGAAACTGGTTCAACGTGCTGAATGTCCCGTTGTTCCTGTTTTTTTCGATGGAAGGAATTCACGTATGTTTCATTTGTTGGGAAAGGTTAACGCACAACTTCGCACCATGGCTTTGCCATCAGAGTTGTTTAAGAAGGAAGGCGACGAGATTAAAATGCGCATAGGAAAAGCGATTTCAGCAGAGGATATTCATTTGATTTCAGATCCGGAATTGCTCGGAAGATTCTTGCGAGCGAAAGTTTATTCCTTAGGATCTGAGCTCCATGTAAGGAAGAAGTTGTTTCAGAATTTGAGAGAGAAGTTTAAAGATGTCAAAGATATTGCTGCCTCTATAGATTCGTCAATTCTTCAAGCGGAAATAGATGCAAATGAAGATTCAAAGTTGTTTGATAACAGCAACTTTTCATGTTACGCTTTGAAAGCTTCTTCCATTCCGAATTTGTTATTGGAAATTGGACGGGAGAGAGAAATAGCTTTTCGCGATGTGGGGGAAGGAAGTAACAATTCTCGCGACCTCGATGAATTCGATTATTACTATTACCACTTGGTGCTTTGGGATCATGCCAATAGCAAGTTGGCCGGTGCTTATCGTGTTGGAAGAGGCGCCGAGATTATGGAATTCTATGGTAAGCATGGTTTTTATACGCACACTCTGTTTAATTTCAAAGACGATTTCAATCCGTATTTAAACATAAGTATGGAATTGGGTCGTTCTTTTGTTTCAGTTGAATACCAGCGTCAGCGGTTGCCTTTATTTTTATTGTGGGAAGGGATTATTCAATTGCTCAGCAACTTCAAAGAAACGAAGTACATTATCGGACCTGTTTCCATGAGCAATGATTACCAAACGCTCTCGAAGGAGTTGGTGATTGAATTTGTTCAAACCAATTACGGAGATCCCGCACTTTCAAAATTGGTGCGTCCAAGAACGAAAATTAAAAATACGATTAGTCAAGAAGACAGAGAAGCTCTAATTCTTACCGCAAGAGGAGAGATTCGCAAGTTCGATAAGTTGCTGGCTGAAATAGAACCCATGGGTAAGACTATGCCCATTTTGTATAAAAAGTACCTCGCTCAAAACGCAAAAATCTTGGCATTCAATCGTGATCGGAAATTCAATGACGCTATTGATGCTTTTATGATTTTGGATATTCAAAACCTTCCAAGTGAGAAGTCGGCTAAGCTTAATAGATAGTTCCGTGAAAGGTTAGAATGTGCGAAGCACGAATGTCTTACAGACGAATGCCTTCGGCGAATGTCTTTGACGATGATTATCGTGTTGCAATCAATCGTTCCGATAAATCCGTAGGATTGATCACCGTTCAATTCTTCGAATCAATCGCGTTGCAATCAATCGTTCCGATTAATCCGTAGGATTGATCACCGTTCAATTCTTCGAATCAATCGCGTTGCAATCAATCGTTCCGATTAATCCGTAGGATTGATCACCGCAGGTGATTGATTGCAGAGCAATTGATCTGACAAAGTCAGATAATCATCTACGGTGTATTTTGTATCTATGTCGAATCGCTAACACCGTTCCAACAACCATAACCAAACATCCCAACCAAAGCAGGTTTATCATTGGGAAGATTTCGGCTGAAAGAATAAGCATTTCGCGTTTGTTGCTGCCGCCTTCTTTCACGGAAAGGTCTATTCCACCTTTTGTTTCTTGAATGGCGAAGCGCATATTGAACACCGTGCTTTCCACATCAGGAACAGGGAAGGCGAGGCTGTCTTTCACCAAAACACTCATGACTTCAACGGAGTCGCGCTTGTTTCCTTCCGACAAATACAGTATTCCTTTTTTCGCTTTGGTTCCAGCGGGAAGGCTAGCAGGAAGGTCGGTCACCTCAATCAACGTATCAAGCACCAACGAAATAGATTCAGTTAATAATACCTCTTCACCCATTTGAATAGTTCCCGTTTTCGCTTCGCTGAATTCTCCTTCGGCTTTCTTTTCCTCCATGTCAATGTACTTGATGTAGGAATACAAATCTTCGCCAACTCCATGAAGCACATCGGGTTCACGACTGTTTCCTTTTGGACTGATAAGCACGCTAGGTTGCTGCGTGAATAGCAGTTTGCCTGCTTTACCCGAATTCCAATTCGGAGCAGTTAATAGTTCATCTGGAGTAGGCGCTGGCACAAGCGTCCACAACGAATCTTCCGACCAATCTTTCAAGAAGTTGTCTGTTGCGGTATGCGCTTTTTTACAACGGAAAATATCACCGTTCATCTTAACTCGAATTCCTTCAGTATAATTGGCTGGAGTTACTTCGAAGTAATCTACGATAGCATAAATGTGTGAACCTTCCTTGTATTTCTTTCGAAACGAAACGAAATACTCACCCATGCGCAACGTGTCTCCTTGAAGAATCAAAAGATCTTCGTTGTTTTTGAATTCCTTGTTCACTTGCGTAATGTCACCGTTCACATTTCGTGAAATGAAATAACTGTTCCCCGTGCTAATAAGGGCGCCAATTAACAGCATAGCAAATCCAATGTGCGCAATGCTAGCACCAATGTGATCGAGTTTTCCTTTGATTACACGAAGGGCGTAATCCGCATTCGCAAACAAAGCCCACAATCCAGCGAAGAACAAGATGCCTAATGGAAGTGGATACTTGTCTTGAAAGACTACGAATACAATGGTCAGCACCAATGCAGCCACGAAGGAAACAACAAGAGATCGCAAGAATTTCTTCGTCTCTGTTTTTTTGTACTTCAACCATTGTCCAATAGCTATAATTAAAAGCAACACAATGGTCAATGGTACTTGTACCTGATGAAACTGAGTAAATCGATCATCGCCCGAAGCCGCTGAGAAATTGTGTTCAGCTAATGATTTCGCGAATTCCCAATTGAATGTGGTGTGCATCCAACTAAACATTCCTTCCATAGGAACCAAGAATATGTTCCAAACGTTGATAGAAGTAACGAAAGTGATGTGTATAGCTGAAAGCGAAAGGACCAATGTTCCTAAGAACATCCAAAATTCGCGGCTCCACAATTCTTCTTCGTCTTCTTTTTTCGTCTTATACTTTTTATTGTACGCAACAATTAAATAAATGGCAGACAGAAAAATGAAGATCAGCGCAAGGCCAGGAATCCAAGTGCCTTCGCCTGGTAAAACTTTTTCTCCTTCAGCAGGTTCTGGGAATGTTCCAGTGGCAAGATGACCAATCGCAATAAGCAATAGAACACCACTGGCGGCTGCATAAATATTCTTCCACACTTTCGTGTTTTCAATCATGTAGGTTGAAAGGGCCACAAACACAAGCAAGTAAACCAACAATTGCGCAAGTATCCCGCTGTCTACGAAACTGTGAACGCTGCTGTCTCCTAGCACACCACTGCGTGTTAAGAAGGTGGAATAAACAACCAAGACAAAACTGCTTAACGTTAGAATGAGCGTGCTGAAAAGAGAAGTCTCTCTTTTTGTATTAATAACCAAAAGGTGTGCTGCTGCAACCAAGGTTAGCCAAGGAACGAGCGATGCGTTTTCAACGGGATCCCAAGCCCAGAATCCGCCAAAGCCAAGGGCTTCATAGGCCCAAGCACCTCCCATAAGGATTCCCGTACCTAAAATCATGACTCCGAAAAATGCCCAAGGCACAGCTTGTTTCATCCAAGCAGAGCGCTCACCTTTCCACAAACCAGCAATAGCGTAGGCAAACGGAATGAGGGTAGAGGCGAAGCCTAGGAAAAGCGTAGGCGGATGAATAGTCATCCAGTAGTTTTGAAGAAGTGGATTCAATCCTTTTCCATTTTGAAACAAAGGAAGACTGAGGTAATCTGCTTTTTGAGTCCAAGGAAGTCCAATGTTTACCGTTGCTTCACGCAACAATCCAAACGGAGAAGATCCAAATTGGAAGTCACCGAAATACACACCCAAGAGCATGGAGGCCAAGAACACTTGAACAAGCGCTATAACGGCCATAACGCTGGCTTCCCATTTCTTCGCGGTGAAGAGAACGAAAAGTCCGAGCACCATCTGCCAAAATACCCACAATAGAAAACTTCCCTCTTGTCCTTCCCACATGCACGAGAAGATGTACTTCATAGGCATCTCTGTGTTCAGGTGATCGAAGGCGTATTTGTATTCGAAGTAATGACTGAAGAGAATGTAGAACAAGGTGGTGATGACAACCATCACGGCTCCTGAATGAATAAAGAATCCAATGCGTCCGAATTTCTTCCATGTAGGGTCTTCGTTGTTTCGAACCGAAAGGAAGTAGGTCACTGCAGAAAAGGCAGCGGCTATAAAGGCTAGGATAACAGCAAAATGCCCGATTTGACCGGGCAAAAGATGTTCGTTGAGGTATTCAATATTCTTCATTCACCAATTACATTTCGTGCTTCTCTTCGTTGTATTTACTTGGACATTTCATTTGAAGGTGATCGCTGTGGAAGACTCCTTCGGCATTCATTTTCCCTTCTAAGGTTACATTTTCTGAACGTTCAAGACCGAGTGGCTTTCCAGAATCTTGGTGCAGGTAAACCACTTGCGATTTTCCCTCAGAATCGATTACATTGAAGATAGTCAGGTTCGCGTCTACCACAGGATCGTTTTGAATGGCAACGTTTTTATCTAACGTCCCCACAATTTTATATTTCTCTCCCACGTGCTCTGCCGCCTCTCCGAATGTTGCCGAGCTTGTACTTTTCGCGTAAGTGGCAATGATAATACCGAAGACCGCCGCCACTAAAATCAATAAAACAATCTGAAGTTTGCTCATCTATTTTTGATTTTGTTCTTTCATTTTCTTCTCTAATCTTGAAACTTTAATGTCAAGACGAGCGAGATAGACAATAATTCCTGCGAGGATAAGTGTTACTACACCAATCACAACAGGCATCTTTCCGAAATGTTGAAAATAGTCCATATTAATCTTCTGTAAGTTTAAGTTCTTCTTTGATTCGCTTCGCACGAATGCGAACGCTGTAAAGCCAATACCCGAGGCAAATCCATCCGAATACCGCAGGATAGAACACCGCGCGCAAGGTGCTGTCTAAATCGTATTGTGAAAATGCAGGATTTCCGCTTTTTCCAGGATGAAGCCCAGCAGCAAAGCGAGGCATGATCATCAATAAAATAAACATGAGCACGAATGCGAAAATGTTGAACACGGCTGAGATGCGCGCGCGTTTGTCTTCATCGTCAATAGATGCGCGCAAGATGAAGTATCCCGAATACACGAGGAAGACAACCAATGCGCCGTTAAGTTGCGGGTCATTCGTCCACCAATCGCCCCATGTATAGCGTGCCCACAACGAACCGGTCAGCAAGCCAAGAACGCAGAACAACACACCCACTTCATTCAATAACGTTGAACGCATATCGAATTTCAACATCTTCTCCAATCGGTTTGAAGATTCCTTCAAATTCAATAGTTTCAGACTGTTCGAGAATGAGAGAATCATAATGAAGAACATGGTGAACCACATAGGCACGTGCCACATGAGGTTGCGAATAGTTTCATTCAAGATGGGTAAATTCGGAAAACCAAAACCTGTATACTTCTCTTGCTTCACATTTTTAACCCAAGATGAATCGGTTGCGGCAGTATCAAGTGCAATTTTGCCGAGCGAACATGCTTGATTTAGAATTAGCTCTCCGTCAACGCTGTTGTATGCTTTGAAGAGAATGGCGTTGGAGGGAAGGGTGTCGGGAAGATCGAGTGTCATAGCTAATTTCCCATTGTCAATGGGCTTTACGACTCCTTCAAAATAATATTCCCCCACTCGAATTCCCGCAGTGGTAGGAACGTCGCTGAAATGTGTGTAATGTCCCTCAAGTTCTATTTTGTTTTGACCAGAACTTAATTGTGTCGAATCAGCCACCACCAAGGCGGGATCCAATGCTTGATACAACGAAAATGTACAGGCATACAAGAGAGAAATACTTCCTAAAATTTTATACCAATGCTTCATTCAAGAATGGAATTGTTCACACGCGAAATTAAGCACGAATGAGGGGAAACAAATGAAAAAAAAGGTGCGAATTATCAAGACTTCCAAAAGAAAGGAACCAAGAATAACGACATAATTGTTGTGGTTAAAAACAGTCCTGCAAGAAGCATCATTCCGAAGGAAGCGACTTCCCACGATGCGCCATCCAAAATATTAAGGGTTACTGAGGTTAGGGTGAAGAGGAAGGGCATAAGAACCGGAAAGCCAAGCACGACGGTCAGGGAAGCAGAGCCGTTGGCTTTGAATGAAAGAGCAGATAAAAAAGTTAACGCAGTTCCCAAACCAATACTTCCAAGAGAAACGGCCAACAGTAGCAAGTCCATAGAGGTTCTAGACCAAATGTCAGATCCAAAGAAGAGAGAGAAAAGTAAGATTGAAAGAAGATTTAATACTAAGACCAACAGCGAGTAATACGTCGCCTTGGCTATCCATACTTGTCGCGGAGAAGCGAGGGTGTATAAGAGTTTGTCGGTTCCGTTTTGTTCTTGTTGAAACGATTTCTGCATGGCGTTGAAAGCCGCGAAGAGTCCGACTATCCAGAACAACGCCGCAAGAACTTTTGAATCATCAATTTTTTCAAGGGCCAAGTAGCAGGTGAATACGGAAGAAAGCACAAAGAGTAGGATGCCAAAAAGCAGTTGCTTTTTACGCATGTCGAGTTGAAACTCTTTTTTGAAAAGTATATAAACGGCTTTCACCTTGCGAAGATAAGAGCAACGGGGTGAAAGCAGATTACATGGTTCGAAAAGAACTGCGCGGCACAATGTATTCACCATTGGGCTTGCGAATCATTTGGTAGAATTCCTTGCACAAGAAATTTAAGTTTCTGCGAACAGGTCTGTTCTTTAAATGACATTCCCATACTTCCATCGCTGTTTGCTTGGTATTCTCCCAGGCATAGGTGTTTAATCCTTGAGGCTGAAGGAAGGATTCGATGTACATTTTAACGTCTTGAATGTGTGTTAGGTTTTGCATTGTCTTTGAATTTTCTTCAAAGCACACCCTTCACATTGTAATGGATTTACGAGGTGAAAATTATTTGTAATTTTTCATCGCGAGATCTAAGCGACGTAAAATTTCTTTTCGAAGGGAAGAGGGTTTCAACACTTCAACTTCATTTCCATAACTGAGAATGAAATTGTATAACTCTTGACAAGGATGCAATTCAAATTGAAAAACAGTTCCTTCTTTCGATTCTTT
>CANIBZ010000044.1 GCA_947466425.1 Flavobacteriales bacterium | reverse complement strand
ATTACGAAGCGCAGACTATTTCGGAACCTCATAAGACATGGGCCAAATGGTCGTTTCAAAAGAAAAGGCATTTTACTACAGCTCCTTTGTACAAAGGGAGTGTTAAATTTTCATTGATGATTTGGCCTGCAACATATTTTCTTTTGTGGATGGCGGCGATAGCACTTTCGATCATTTATCCGAATCCTGTGCTTTGGGCCGTTATGGGTGGATTAATTTTCTTTAGATACCTCGTTCAGTTTATAGTTTTGAACGTCTCATGTAATAAACTAAAAATTTCGAAAGATATTCTTTGGTTATTCCCCTTGTTAGAGAAGCATCTTTTTTTAGTACATTCGATGCTTTACCTACAGAACCTCGTTCGTAAACCTCAGAAATGGAATTGATAGATCATTTATCGGATAAGGCCAAGAAGGATTACATGCTTGTGCAGCGTGCGTTGAACGATAAAGATCAGCGTGCGTACACCGAGTTAATGGGCAGGTATAAAGACTCTGTTTTCTATATGCTTCTGAAAATGGTAAATAACTCAGATGATGCTGAAGATTTAACCATTGAAACTTTTAGCAAGGCCTTTAAACGATTGGATCAATACACCCCTCAATTTGCCTTTTCAACGTGGCTGTTCAAAATTGCCTCCAATCATTCAATCGATTTTATACGTAAAAAGCGAATAAGGGCAATCTCAATTGATCAGGGTTATTCGAATGAAGATGGTGAGAAGTATGTAATTCCAGTGAAAGAAGATAGCCTCGATCCGGAAGAATCGATGCAGAAAGACGAGCGTATTCAGCGCATGCGCGATGTTGTAGAAAAATTGAAACCACGTTACAAGCGATTGGTTGAATTAAGATATTTTGAAGAAAAATCATACGAGGAAATCTCTGAGATTTTAGAATTACCCCTAGGAACGGTAAAAGCACAGCTCTTCCGTGCACGTGATTTCATGTTTGAATTAATGAAAACTACCAAGGGTAACTTTTAATGTCGATTAGAGAAAAACTTTCACCCTATTTTACTTTCACGGAAGTGCAATGGGAACAATTCCAGAAGCTAGAAGAAGTTATTTTAGATTGGAACCAACGTGTAAACGTTGTTTCAAGAAAAGATACAAGTGAATTTGTTGAACGCCATGTTTTGCACAGCTTGAGCATTTTCAAATTCTTACCCTTCACCCCAAAGTCTCATATCCTTGATTTGGGAACCGGTGGTGGATTCCCAGGACTGCCTTTGGCAATCGCAAATCCAGATTCGGAATTTCTTTTGGTAGATAGCATTGGAAAAAAAATCATGGTCGTTAATGAAGCCATAGAATTCATAGGTTTGAAAAACGTGAAAACCATTCATGGCAGAGTAGAGGCTGTAAAAGGTCAATTCGATTTTGTGGTTAGTCGTGCTGTTGCGCCTGCCGAAGAGTTGTTAATGTGGACCAATGGCAAATACAAAAAAGCCGATCAGAATGGAATTCCGAACGGCTTAATTTGTTTGAAAGGCGGAGATTTGAAAGAAGAGCTTAAGTCACTGAAAAAGCATGCGGAAATCTTCGATTTGTCTCAGTACTTCCCGCAAGAGTTATTCGAAACGAAGAAGCTCGTCTATATCCCTCAATAATTATTTTTGCTCCAAGGCATTCCTGAAATGGTAGTGCTCTGTTACTCTATCTTCATTGGTTTGATAGGGACGTATTGCACCTTTGTCATCGCTGAAAAAACAAGGGTTGAATTTCCCTTGATGGCTCAGAGATTTTACCGAAGAGCTACAAGAAGCAAGTCCGGCGCTGATTACAACTGCTGCTAAGGCGAATTTTAGTTTACTCATAGTTGTTTAGTTTTAATTTAGAAAAGGTCTTCTACAAAAAAGGCTCTCAAAAATTGAAAGCCTTTTCCGTAAACCTGCAAGGGAATTTTGAAACCAACACGCAGCTTGGACTGCGTAACCAATTAGAAGACGTTGAATTAAAGTTAGGGTTGCCTCTTTTTTTTAAAGAAATTTATACCCGACCCCCCGAATGGATAAAAAACGCTTGTCGGCATTGGGATGTGACTCGAAAATTTTTCTAAAGTTGAGAATGAAATTATCAATGGTTCTGTTGTGCGTAACAGTATCGTACCCCCAAACTTTTTCTAAGATCTCTTCTCTGCTAACAGCTTCGCCCTGCTTAGAGATGAGCAACCGCAAAAGCATAGCCTCCCTCTTCGAAATAGAGAGTATCCCTTCCGGTGTTTCAACTTCATATTTGTTGAAATGAATGGTGCATGGGCCAATGGAGAACTTTTCTAAATCTTCAATGGTGCGGTGACCGTCGGATTTTCTAACGATTAGTTTTTTGCTGCGAAGCAAAAGCTCTTCCCACTCAAAGGGCTTAGCTAAATAATCGTCACCTCCCACTTTAAGTCCTTCCACTTTGTCTTTGCCTGTGCCCTTAGCAGAAAGAAAAAGTACAGGTGTGTGATTGCCACCAAGTCGAAGAGATTCGCAAATGGAAATGCCATCCATCTCTGGAAGCATTACGTCGAGAATAATTAAGTCGTAGAACTTTTCTTGGGCGTTCTTTAATGCGGCTAAACCTTTTGATTCAACATGTACTTCAAAACCCTCCAATTCGAAATTGAGTTTCAATGTTTTCGCAATTGAATTTTCATCCTCTGCAATCAATAATCGATAGATGTACTGTGTGTTTTTCACACCGCAAATTTATGCTACCTTGCACGCAAATTACAGATATGGAGCATAAATTCCATCCGGAAAATATGATCTCTCATTTAGGGATCGAAATATTGAAGAATGAGCCAGGTCTTGTAGAGGCTAGAATGCCCGTTGACAAACGCACCATTCAACCTTTCGGACTCCTTCATGGCGGTGCTAGTGCGGTATTAGCGGAAACAATAGGAAGTATTGGTGCTTATGAGGCCGTGAAGGCAGATGGCGGAATTGCCGTAGGACTTGAACTTAACATTAATCACTTGAAATCTGCCACAACAAACTTTGTCTACGGTGTGGGTGAACCCATTCATATGGGGAAAAGAACGCAAGTGTGGGATGTGAAAATTCGAGATCATGCTGATAATCTTATTGCGATAGCTCGATTAACAGTTCTGGTTCAATACGCGAAATGAGCACCATCCGATTGCGACTTCCTCAATCAGGGTTTGAGAAAAACGCTCACCCTTCACGCACGTTTGTTTTGAAAAGTGAATTTCGGGGTGAAGTGAATTTTGTCAGTACTGATGAGCAGTATATGCAAGCCGTTGAAAAAGGAATTGCTCTTATTGAAGATAACCAGGCGACGAAAATAGTGTTAAGCCGAATTGTATCCTTTCCTCATCAAGGTCTTACCGCAGAAGGCGTTTTTAATTTATTGAATGAAAAATTCCCCGATGCAGCCGTGTTCGCTTTTACAGACGAAAACAACGCGCATTGGATAGGAGCAACACCTGAACTGTTGTTTCGAAAACGTGAAAACTCTTATTCAACCATAAGTTTAGCGGGAACTAGGAAGGCAGGTACAACAGAAGAGTGGGGTGTGAAAGAACAAGAAGAGCAACGCCTAGTGACAGAGTTCATTCAAAACGAATTGAAATCGGTTGGTGCGAGAAATATTCAGTGCAACGAATTGCACACGCGCAATGCAGGCTCTATTGAGCATTTGTGCAATGAAATTTCGTTTGAGTATGACGGCGATTGGAAGGAAGTCATGAACGCCCTGCATCCAACTCCTGCTGTTTGCGGGATGCCCAGAGAGCAAGCGAAGGCAATCATTGAACATCTTGAAACACAAGATCGGGAATATTATACCGGACTCATAGGAATTGAGCAGGGAGATCATGTCGAAGTCTACGTCATACTCCGATGCATGAAGTATAGCGAGCGCATGCTTCATGTTTTTGTTGGCGCTGGAATTACGGGAGAAAGTGTTCCTGCGCACGAAGCTCGCGAAACACGCTGGAAAGCAGACTCGCTGACAAGCGTAATTTTTTAACATTTGAACGATTCATTCGTCCCGGTGTTTCTATCTTCGTGGCCCGCATGAAAATCTCATCGAAAAAAGTAGTTTCCTATATCTTGGGTGCGCTGAAAAGCGCAGGTATAACCGACGTTGTGCTAACTCCAGGTTCTCGAAATGCGCCTTTCAGTATCTCCATAGCGAACACTGCTTTTTTTGAAACCTATTCTATCGTCGATGAAAGATCAGCCGCATTTTTTGCAATGGGTCTTTCTCAGCAATCGAAGAGACCAACGGTTTTGATTTGCACAAGTGGAACGGCCCTGCTGAATTACGCTCCTGCTATTGCAGAAGCCTACTACCAAAGAATTCCTTTGCTTGTCATTTCAGCAGACAGACCCGAAGATTGGATAGATAGGGGCGAAGGACAAAGCATTCGTCAGAACAACGTCTTTCAGAATTACGCAGATTATTCAGCTTGTTTAATTGCCGATGAAAAGGAAGGTTCCGTTCACAACAAAGAGATCATTCAGAATACAATTCAATATCTGATTTCCAATAATGGTCCTGTTCATTTGAATGTGCCGTTTCAAGAGCCGTTGTACGAACTTATCGACTGCGAAGAACTTCCTTCATTTCAATTTGAAACGAAAGAGAATTCGATTGATGTTCTGAAGGAAGTAAACGAAAGTCTTGAGATAATTCAGCAAGCTGAAAGAATCATGGTTCTTGTTGGACAGCACGTTTATGAAGACTTCTCGGAGGAGCTGGAACAATTCAATCAGCTGCAACAAGTTATTGTTCTTACTGAAACACATGCCCATGTGAACCTTGAAAATGCCTTTCCATGCATTGATCGGATGATTATGGGTTTAGGCGGAAACGCCCAACAGACTTTGGCTCCAGACGTATTGATTACAATTGGAACGAATGTCATTTCAAGAAAAATTAAAGCGATTTTAAGAAAGGCGAAGGCGAAGCATATTCAAGTGGGATTGAATGAGAAGGCAATGGATACCTTCGATTGCCTTGAAGTACAATGCAATCTTTCTCCGCACGAGTTTTTCAATTCATTGAAAAAGATTGAAAGTAAATCTGAATGGAAGAATGAATTGCTTTCCATTCAAGAAAATCAAATAAAACAAGTGGAAGCTTGGTTGACGGGTGCAGGTTTTTCTGACATTTCTGTTTTTTCTTCCTTGTGCAAATTCATTCCGGATGGAACGGACGTTCAAATGGGAAACAGCTCGGTGGTCCGATACATTCAACTTTTCAATCAGAATAAAAACCTAACTTATTTTGGAAACAGGGGTGTTGCGGGAATAGACGGTTCTACAAGCACGGCCATTGGCGCGGCTTGGAAGACGAAGAAACCGACTCTTTTGATTTCGGGAGATCTATCGTTTCATTACGACAGCAATGCTTTCTGGAATAACTACCTTTCAAATCAGTTCAAAGTTATTGTCATTAACAACGGTGGCGGCGGAATTTTCCGAATCATTGACGGGTCGAAAGACACCGCATATCTTGAACAGTTTTTTGAAACATCACACAGCAGCAAGTCCATCAAAGGCATTGCAGATTTATACAACCTGAATTATTTCAGCGCAGCGAATAATGATGAATTGAATGAAGTGCTACCTTTGTTCTTCAACCAGAGCAATGTTTCTGTGTTGGAAATATTCACACCCAAAGAAGATAATCCGAAGGCCTTAGACGCCTTCTTTCAACATACACAAAAGATATGAGTGCACAGTGGACATCCATTAAAGATTACGAGGATATTCGATTTGAATTCTTCGAAGGAATTGCGAAAATCACGATTAACAGACCTCAAGTATACAACGCGTTCAGACCGCAAACGAATGTGGAAATGATTGAGGCCATGGACATTTGTCGTGAGCGCCAAGATATTGCTGTAGTAGTTCTAACCGGCGAAGGCGACAAAGCATTTTGTAGCGGAGGCGATCAAAATGTGAAAGGTGTTGGAGGTTACGTAGACGAACGCGGTGTTCCACGTTTGAATGTGTTGGACTTGCACAAGCGCATTCGCGAACTGCCTAAGCCAGTCATTGCAATGGTGAATGGATATGCCATTGGTGGCGGACACGTGCTGCACGTGGTGTGTGATTTAACGATTGCTTCAGACAATGCGCGTTTCGGACAAACAGGTCCGAAGGTGGGAAGCTTCGATGCCGGATTTGGATCGAGCTATTTGGCAAGACAAGTAGGGCAAAAGAAAGCAAGAGAGATTTGGTTTTTGTGCGAGCAATACACCGCTGCTGAAGCTGAAGCCATGGGCATGGTGAACAAAGTAGTGAAGTTGGAAGAGCTTGAAGCAACAACCGTTCAATGGTGCAAGACCATTATGAAAAGAAGTCCTTTGGCCATTCGTATGATTAAGCGCGGATTAAATGCTGAGCTTGATGGCCAGCGTGGATTGATGGAATTCGCAGGTGACGCAACGCTGTTATATTATTTAACCGAAGAAGCGCAGGAAGGGAAGAAGGCATTCTTAGAAAAACGCGATCCCGACTTCCAACAATTCCCGAAGTTCCCATAATGGTGAAACATTGGATTACTGCTATGCGCTTGCGTACGCTTCCTTTAGCGGCGGCAGGTATCTTGGCCGGCAGTGCGGGATTGAAGCCCGAAATTTTTTCGTCTTCGATTTTTCTGTTGGCTCTATTAACCGCATTGGCTCTACAAATTTTCTCGAATTTAGCAAACGACTACGGAGACTTTCAAAACGGTGCCGACGGAAAAGATCGCGTGGGGCCAGCTCGCATGGTTCAAAGTGGAAATATTTCAGCACAACAAATGAAGCGTGGACTCTATGTTTCAGGAGCTATTGCTTTTGCGCTTGGAATATTATTGTTGAATGAAGTCTTTGTGGTGAAGAAAAACTGGCTTGGATTCGGAATTTATTTGGGTGTTGGAATCTCCGCTATTTGGGCGGCGTTCAGATACACCGCAGGAAAGAATCCTTATGGATACAAAGGCCTCGGCGATTTGTTTGTCTTCTTGTTTTTCGGAGTTGTCTCCGTATTGTCAATGTCTTATTTTTTATCTGGAAAGATTGGCGTAATCGCTATTTTGAATACAATAATTGTTGGAATGTTGAGCATGGCCGTTCTTCATTTGAACAATCTTCGCGACCATGTCTCGGATGCGAAAGCAGGAAAGCACACATTAGTGGTGAAGCTAGGTTTTGAAAAAGGAAAGAAATTGCATTTCGTTTGGTTGGCTGCTGCATTCCTCGCTGCAGTGATTGAAGTATTCATTACCCCCTCTCATTACGCATTCTATTTGCTTCCATTTACGATACTTGTCGTGCATGCGAAAAAAGTATATTCCTGCACGAATCCGCAGCTTCTCGATTCAGAATTAAAGAAGGTAGCACTGTCAACATTCGCGATTGCGCTGCTCTTGCTCATTTTTTTGCCGAACGTGTAAGTTCGAATAGTATATTTGAACATGGCTTCAAGCAGAGAAATTAAAGGAATTGCTATATCATATCTATTGGCTATTGTAGGTACAATTTTATCAAACGAAACATTCGTGTTAAAAGATATCTTGTATGTTTTAAAGTCAACCCCACCTTATAGAAACACTCAAGAGATTTATTTCATTTGGTTTGGATTTTTTCCTGCTCTGTTTCTTTTTTTGAATGGATATACCATGACGCTCGCTTTTAAATCAAAGAAGCAGAGTAGAAGCCGATTAATGGGTCATTATAGTAGAAGAGGTTTAGTGCTTCTTGTGCTGGGATTGTTTTTTATTGGTTTCTGGCCGGCAAATATTCTTGTTATTGCGGGTGTTTGTTTTTTTGTCTCTCCCTTGTTTATCCGATGGGAATCGTTGTTGCTTCAGATTTTACTATTTTCAGTTATTCTACTTTCAACTGTTTTAGGTAATTTGGATATACCCATTTACCCGTCTTTTTCAGGTATTAAAATTTTGGACGCAAATGGTATGAATATCATTGGGTTCTTGTTTTTTAACGGATACTATTCTGTCCTACCCTGGATTTCATTTTTCATTTTGGGTATAGTCTATGGGAAGTCTCACGTAAAGGTAAAAGGCTGGCTTCCTCCAATAGCGGTGTTGGGCGCTGGAATAATGATTGCGGGTGTTGTTGTTCAGCCATTCATGAATACGCTATTGGGTGGCTTTGGAGATCTGAATGTTTTTTCAAACAACTTCATGAGTATTCGCTTTCATAGTTTTTCATTTGTTCTATTTGAGTCGGGTGCTATACTCATGGCTGTTAGTGCAATAAATTATTTCGGGAAGAAATGGAATGAAACAATAGGAGGTGCAAAAATTATTGGATGGATAGATCGTTTCTCGTCTTCGAAATACACTTTGTATTTTTTCGTGTGTTTAGAAACGGGCGTGCTGTGGTCATTGGTTAAAGGAGGAAATCAAGCTCGGATATATTGGTTTAAATCAATCTGGATTTTAATTCCAACATCTTTGGCAATGATGGCCTTGTCTTTTTTATTGGTGCTCTGGTGGAAGAAAAAAGTCACAGATAAAGCCCCTGTAGAATGGTTGCTTAAGAACATTTCAGGATCAAGGAAATGAGATGGATATTTTTTCATCGAATCCTTCAGTTCAATAAACCGGCGAAAACAAGTCGAGATACCTTATTTACCCGCGACAGTTGGATTCTACAGTTGGTAGATTCTGATGGAATTGTCTTGGGTGAAGGAGAGGTGGCTCCGTTGTGGGGATTAAGCAAGGAAACGAAAGAAGAGGTTATGTCTGAGCTATATCGCATAATTAAAATAGAAAATAGTATCGAAGTTTCTTCAACAGTCTCCTCTGTGCAATGCGCTATTGATGCAGCAATTGCAGGATTCCATTCGAAGCAAATCGATTTTCCTTTCATTCTTAAAAATGAATTGAGTGCCATTTCAATCAATGGACTCATTTGGATGAATGATATTGAAGAGATGAGAACGGAAGCAAGAAGGAAATTCGATGAAGGAAGCAGATGCATCAAATTGAAAATCGGCGCTTTGAATTTCGCAGAAGAATTGAATTTGATTCAAGAAATTCGTTCATGGGGAAATGAAGATGAGCTTACCATTCGCGTGGATGCCAATGGCGCATTTCGCGAAGAAGAAGCATTGGAGAAATTAAAGCAACTTTCGGAGTTTAGTCTACACAGCATTGAGCAGCCCATAAAGGCAGGGCAATTGGAAACTATGTTTAGGTTATGTGCTGAATCACCTGTTCCCATTGCCTTCGATGAAGAATTGATTGGAAGTAATCCAGAAGATTTTGAATCGTTTCTACATTTTGGTAAACCCTCATATTTAGTGGTGAAGCCTTCGCTTCATGGTGGATATACAGCTGCTGAAAATTGGAAGGCTTGGGCCGATAAGCACGGAATAGGTTTTTGGATGACCTCTTCGTTAGAAAGCAATGTTGGTTTGAATCATCTTGCGAATTGGGTCTGTAAAATGAAGTTAGAAGGCGTTCAAGGTTTGGGCACCGGCAGCTTATTCAGCAACAACAGTGAAGCCAAATGGAAGGTGGAAGGTGAATTACTTATTCCGATTGAATCATGATCAACCTTGCACTTTCAGGAAGCGAGATGATTTTGGCTTACGCTGAAATTGAAAAAGAATGGAACGAAGCAGAATTCATTTCGTTTCAAACTTCAGGATCTACAGGTACTCCAAAGGTGATAACATTTACGAAGGAACAGGTTGCCCGCTCTGCCCAACGAACAGCATTGTTTTTCAACCTAAATAAAAACGCCGAAGTATTTTGCGCGTTACCTCCCATTTATGTAGCTGGAAAAATGATGGCTCTACGCGCAATCATTAATGACTGGAACCTGACTTGGCAAGCGCCTTCAACGCATCCGGATATTCAAACTAATTATGATTTTGCAGTCTTCACATCGCAACAATGTGTTGAAATAATCGGAAGCACTCCATTCTCTTTGAATCAAATTAATCATATTTTACTCGGTGGTGGTCCCATTTCCGAACAGGTCATTCAATTCGCAGAAAACATAGAAACAACTATTTGGGAAGGATACGGAATGACCGAAACCCTGACCCATGTAGCTATGCGTAACGTTAAGAGGGAGAAGTGTTTTAGTCCGTTTAAAGGTGTTCAGGTTTTCAAAGGTGAAAAAGGAAATTTAATCATTGAAGATTCTTGTTTGAATCTTCCTGCTTTCGAAACAAACGATATTGTTGAATTTGTAGAAGAGGGATTTGTGGTGAAGGGAAGATTGGATCATGTCATTATTTCCGGAGGAGTAAAAATCTTTCCGGAAGAAATTGAAGGAATGCTTTCGACAGTTGTTTTTCAACCATACTATATATCTTCATTGCCCGACGAAGTTCTTGGGCAAAAGGTAGTGTTGTATGTGGAAGGCGACACGCAAGATTTCCAACTAGAAAAAATTAATCAATTGAATTTGGGCATTCGTAAGCCACGAGAAATAATTTTTAAGTCGAAGTTTAATCGAACCGCTAGCGGAAAAATCATTCGAGAATTATGAAAATAGTATTCGCCTCAGGAAATAAAAACAAGCTGCAAGAGATTCAAGCCGCTTTGCCTGCTGGCATTGAAGTGGTTTCTATGCGTGATCTTGGAGTGAATGATGAAATTCCAGAGACCACGGGAACGATTGAAGGAAACGCCGAACAAAAGGCGCGATTCGTATTTGAAAAAACGGGGTTGTCTTGTTTCTCAGACGATACAGGATTGGAGATTGAAGCATTGAATGGAAGACCCGGAGTGGACTCTGCCGTCTATGCAGGCGAGCCACGTTCAAACGAACGCAATATTGAAAAGGTGTTGAATGAGATGAAGGGTCAGACCAACAGGAATGCGCAGTTCAGATCGGTGTTTTGTTATTGCACGCCTGAAGGAACGCATTATTTTGAAGGAATAGTAAAAGGGAAATTAGGTGTTGGAATTCGCGGAACCGACGGTTTTGGTTACGATGGAATCTTCCATCCAGATGGAAATTCACGAACTTTCGCTGAAATGACCATAGAAGAAAAGAAATTATTAAGCCATCGCGCGAAAGCACTTAAGAAGTTCCTTGAATTTATAGCACGAAACTCATAGCAGTTATGTGTATTTTTGTTCTTCCAAATTGAACCTATGGAAATTTATTTAGAATTTGAATCCCCTATCAAAGAACTTCGTCAGCAAATAGAGAAGTTAAGAGAAAGTGAAAAGAAGAATGGGGTAGATGTGCACGCAGCTATTGAAGATTTAGAGCGCGCAGTCACAGAAAAAACCAACGAAATTTATTCAACCCTTACCCCGTGGCAACGTGTTTTGGTAAGCCGTCATCCGGAAAGACCCTATACCCTTCAATACATTGAGACAATGACTGAAGGCACTTGGGTTGAACAGCACGGAGACCGCACAGTGAAAGACGATAAAGCCATGGTTGGCGGGTTCGGCTCTATTGACGGAAGAAGTGTCATGTTCATTGGTCAGCAAAAAGGAGCGAACACCAAAATGCGATCATATCGAAACTTCGGTATGGCCAACCCAGAAGGATATCGCAAGGCGCTTCGATTAATGAAGTTGGCCGAGAAATTCAATAAACCTATTGTTACCCTTATCGATACTCCAGGTGCATTTCCGGGATTGGAAGCTGAGGAACGTGGACAAGGCGAGGCCATTGCAAGGAATTTATTCGAAATGATGCGCTTGAAGGTTCCGGTTATCTGTATTATTATTGGTGAAGGAGCATCCGGAGGAGCGTTGGGTATTGGTATTGGAGATCGAGTGTTGATGTTAGAGAATACGTGGTATTCTGTAATTTCTCCAGAGTCTTGTTCTACCATTTTATGGAGAAACACAGACCACAAGATGGAAGCTGCATCTGCGCTGAAACTCACGGCTGACGATATGTTTGCGAATAAGTTGGTAGATGGAATTGTGCGTGAACCCCTTGGCGGAGCGCACAGTAATCCAGAAGCAGCAACGCAGCATTTAAAAGCAGCAATTGTTTCTGCTTTGAATGAATTAGAGAAATTAGGAGTAGAAGAACGTACCCAGCAACGAATTGAAAAATTCTGCGCAATGGGAGTTGTTCAACAATAATTTGAATTTGAGTATTGTAGAGTGAATATTTGATTGTAAATTCGTGCCCATTATAAATAAGCTGAAAAAATGAAAAAAGGATTTTCGTCGGTAGTAGTTGCGTTAACAGCAGTTACTCTTATTTTTCAAGGTTGCGCCGGACTTGGCTCAATGCAAAAACACATGGAAGAGCTGAACTTCAAAGTGGAGCCAAGCCCATTGGAAGTGCACGGTGACTCTGTAAAGGTGACCATCTCAGGTAAATTTCCTGAAAAGTATTTTGCTAAGGCAGTATCTGCTGAAGCCACTCCAGCAATCGTTTGGAACGGCGGAGAAGCAACGCTAAAAGTTCAAGAGTTCAAAGGAGAAAAGGCAACTGGAAACGGTGAAGTTATTCCTTTTAAGACTGGAAAGAGCTTCAAGTACACTGCAACAGTTCCTTATTCTGCAGGAATGGAATCTTCTAAATTAGAATTGCGTATCAAAGGAGCTAAGGGAAGCAAAACAGCTTCTTTCCCGGCAGTTGAAATCGCTAAGGGTGTTATCACTACTCCTTACTTAATGAAGAGCGATGATAAGGTTGCGACTTCAGCAGATAAGTTTGTTCGCAGCACAGACAAGAAGATTGAAGCAATTATCAACTTCGATTTGAATTCAGACGTGGTTAAACCGACTGAAATGAAAGACGCGGATATTGTGCAATTACAATCGCTTTTGACCGCATTAAGCACAAATCCTAAAATGGTTGTAACCGAAATTGAGTTGCAGTCATATGCTTCTCCAGAGGGTGAGATTTTATTGAACGATAGTCTTGCCTACGATAGAGCAAGAGCAGTAACAAAAACTGTTACTACCATTCTTAAAAATGTAAAATTGGATGCTCTTTACGCAAGCCTAATCAAAGAAAATCCAAACGGAGAAGACTGGGAAGGGTTTAGAGCAGCAATGGAGAAATCTGAAATTGCTGACCGCGATATCATTATTCGTATTCTCCAGAGAACCACTGATTTAATGGAGAGAAAAGCGGAAATCAAAAACATTTCTAAGACTTACACCGAAATTAAAGATTTGATTTTCCCACCTCTTCGTCGTTGTAAGATAATTGTTCATTACACTGAGAACGGATATACCGATGCTGAAATGATTTCTTTAGGTAAATCAAACCCTTCTGTATTGAAATACGAAGAGTTGTTGAAAGCTGCTTCATTGATTGATGATGCAAACGTTAAGGCAAGCATCTACAAAGAAGCTGAAACCAAAGCAAACGGTGACTACCGCGCTGCAAACAACTTAGGTGTTGTTTATTACGGAATGAACAAATCTGTCGAAGCGGCGAAGCAATTCGAGAAGGCCTACGGGTTAAATAAAAATGCTGAGACGTCTAACAACATGGGTGTTGTTACTCGCTTGAAAGGCGATAGAAAAGCGGCCATGAAGTTATTCACTGAAAGTGGTTCAACAGAGAGCAAATACAACAAAGGGTTAATCCTTATTGCGAATGGTGATTACGCTGGTGCGGTTTCAACAATGAAAGATGCAAAGACCTTCAACTCAGCTTTGGCGAAAATGTTGGGTGGTGACAATACAGGTGCGAAATCAGACTTAGATGCTAGCGGTGACAAATCAGCCCTTGCAGATTACCTTCGTGCTATCATCTGTGCTCGTTCGAAAGATACAGCAGGTCAAGCGTCAAACTTAAGTTCGGCAATAGCTAAAGATGGTTCTTTAGGCGAAAAGTCTAAAACAGATCTTGAATTCTCGAAATAATTCAACTCGATTTATATTGAAAAAGGGACTTCGGTCCCTTTTTTTTATTTCGTGTTGAAGGTGTAAGTGAAGCCTATAGCCATGAGTTCTTTGAACTGAAGTCCTGGACCAATATCAGCCGGATGAAAGACGCCGTTCTCATCGGTGAGTTCAGGCGATTTAATAATGCGAATATCATCGTCGTAAATTACCTGCGCTGAAATGGTCACCGACAAATATTTATTCACCTTCATGTTGAAGTTGTTTTCCCAATTGACGTCAACGTTCTCTGGGTTTTTAGAGTAATTCGAGAACAATTCCAATTTGCTAGTCCAGTTTACATTTTCTAAAATAACGTTGGTGTAGTTCAACCGAATGTATCCCCCAATTTCGTTACGTCTACGCTTACCAGGAGTCACAATATTTCCATTCGCATCGCGAACGGCTGGCGTAACTCCGAATTGTCCTGCGTTAGCAAGGTCAGCATTCATGACAAACGTTGCTCTGTAGGTCAATGGTGCAAAGAACGCTGAAACGCCTTTCTTGGGCTTGTAATCCATGCCTAGTGCACCTACGGCATAAGCAGGGGCAAACAAATCGCTGACTTTGCCTTTGTTGTAATCTGGAAGCCCGGAAGGAAGCGTGGTATAACCGGGAGCAACTTGACTTCGAACAGAAAGCAAAAAGGAGTAATACCAGTTTTTCGAGGCCTGTTGACCATACTTACTTGAAAAATCGAACTTGTCCTCTGTTTTTATGGACGGTATTGAAAAGTCTACAATACTTCTACCATAGGAGAGATTCACAGCGTTATCCCATGCGCGCTTATCCTTCCGATACAGAACAACGGAATTGAAGATACCAGTCACATTGAAAGAGCTATTTCCTCCGGCAGCCCAATTCTTTAAATACGTTTGTGTGGTGTTAATACTTGAAGAAAGTTTGAAGTACCAACCTGTATCTTGAATAGGTGCCAAAGTTCGCATGGCTCCTTCCTCTTGAGAAATCGGATTCAATACGGGCTGTGCCCAAGAGATTATCGGAGATGCTAACATATAGAGCAACAAAAATTTACGCATACATGGCTAAACTAATTTTTCTTTATAGTCATAACGAAAACAATCTAAAACTTATTTAACATTGCAGTATGAATACCGAAGGATATCCGTCGAAGATTGTGATAGCGTGGGGTGAAGCCATCTCAGGGAATGTTGCTATTCGAGAATGGTTATTGGCCAATGGCTATCCTGAATTAGGCGTATTTGTTCACGCGCTCAATAACCAAGACGATGCGCGCACGTGGCTCATGGAAAACAATTTTCCTCATCTCATGGCGCTCATCAATGGGGCAGAAGGTAACCCGAATGCTTTGCTGTGGTTGAAGAAGAATAAGTATGATGT
>CANIBZ010000043.1 GCA_947466425.1 Flavobacteriales bacterium | reverse complement strand
TTCACAGTAACCACGTGAACACCTTTGTTTGCAAGGGCATTCAAGAATACAGGAAGCGTAGCAACAAGCGTTTTACCTTCACCGGTAGCCATTTCGGCAACTTTTCCTTGGTGAAGGGCAATACCTCCAATTAATTGAACATCGTAGTGAACCATGTCCCAAGTAAAGCGGTTCCCAGCAGCAGACCAATTGTTTTTCCAAATGGCGTTGTTACCTTCAATTCGAACGTAATCTTTAGCGGGCTGCGCCGAAAATTCTCTATCGCTTGTGTTAGCGGTTACGGTAATCTCCTCGTTATTCTTGAAAAGCTCTGCAGTGCGCTTAATCACGGCAAATGCTTCTGGAAGAATCTCCAATAGCACTGTTTCAATCTCTTCGTTAATTGTTGTTCTTACTTTGTCAACCTCACTGTAAATCCCTTCTTTTTCTTCTAAGGCATCTAGAGGGAGTGCGTCAGCTTTCGCATTCAATGCCAAAACTTCGTCTTCTAAATGCTGAACATGTTTTTGAATACGATTCTGCATTTCCACAGACATGCGACGAACGTCATCTGCACTTGCATTTGAAACAGATTCGCAGGCAGATTTAGTAGCTTTAAGAAGCGGTTGAATGGCTTCAAGATCTTTCTCTTTTTTATCTCCGATTATTTTCTTCAGAATGGTATTCAGCGCTCCAAGCATAGGTTCTTCAATTAATGGTTACAAATGTAACGTGTTCTTTCCTTTTTTAAGGGTATAAAAGCAGTCATTTGAGCCAAGTTCTTAATAAAAGTGGTGCCATAAAATATAGCGGAAAATCTGTCATAAAAACAAGAAAAAAATCACAAAAATGACAAATCCCTACGTGGACAAGGGGTTCAGAGAAATGAAATTTTGATTGTTAAAAACTAGGCCTTCTTGTTAACTGTTTTAAGTTGCAATTTCACAATCAATAATGAATCTTTGAAGTCCTGAATTTCTTTTTTATTCTTTGGCAGAATAAATAGAATTTATGGAGGCCAAAACACTGAAAAAATAAATTGATGCAGCACGAAGAACCGCTTTTAAAAGAGAATCCAGATAGATTTGTACTTTTTCCAATTGTCCATCAAGATATTTGGCAGATGTACAAAACCTCTGAAGCGAGTTTTTGGACGGCGGAAGAAATTGATTTGAGTGTTGACCTGGTTGATTGGAATACCAAGTTGAACAACGATGAGCGTCACTTCATTAAACACGTTTTGGCTTTCTTCGCCGCAAGCGATGGAATTGTAAATGAGAATTTAGCGGAGAACTTCGTTCGTGAAGTTCAATATACGGAGGCGAAATTTTTCTACGGATTTCAAATCATGATGGAGAATATTCACAGTGAAACGTATTCATTGTTGATTGACACCTACATCAAGGACACTGCAGATAAGAATTATTTATTCAAAGCAATCGACACGCTAGACTGCGTGAAGAAGAAGGCCGAATGGGCTTTGCGTTGGATTAAGGGTGGAACGTTTGCTGAGCGCTTGGTGGCTTTCGCAGCTGTGGAAGGTATTTTCTTTTCAGGAAGTTTCTGCAGTATTTTTTGGTTGAAGAAACGCGGTCTTATGCCAGGTCTAACATTCAGCAACGAATTAATTAGTCGTGACGAAGGAATGCATTGCGATTTTGCTTGTTTGTTGTACAACGACCACATTCAGAATAAACTCCCTATTGAACGCGTTCGTGAAATCATTGAACAAGCCGTAGCAATTGAGCGTGAGTTTATCACAGATGCACTTCCCGTGCGTTTGATTGGAATGAACAGCGATTTAATGAGTCAGTACATTGAGTTTGTAGCTGACCGTTTGTTGAGCGAGTTGGGCAATGAAAAGATTTATAACAGCACGAATCCGTTTGACTTTATGGATTTAATAAGTGTTGAAGGAAAGACGAATTTCTTTGAAAAGCGTGTAGCTGAGTATCAGAAAGCAGGGGTGAAGGATGGGCCTTCAGAGGATTCAAGAACGATTTCATTTTCAGATGATTTTTAAGAAAATTAAGCATTAACGAAATATATAGAAGCACATGTTTGTAGTAAAAAGAGACGGTAGAAAAGAGACAGTGAAATTCGATAAGATCACTGCCCGAATTTCAAAATTATGTTACGGGTTGAACCCGATCATAGACCCTTTGAAAATTGCCATGAAGGTAATTGAAGGGGTATTCGATGGAGTAACCACAAGTCAGTTGGATACGCTAGCAGCTGAAATAGCCGCTACGAATACGACTACGCATCCGGACTACGCGCTTCTTGCGTCTCGTATTGCTATTGGAAACTTGCACAAAAACACGAAGAAATCTTTTTCTCAGACTATTTCAGATTTGTACAATTATGTAGATCCGAAGACAGGAAAAGGTGCTGGCTTAATCGCTGAAGATGTGCACAATGTAATTATGGAGAATGCACCGTTATTGGACAGCACCATTATTTACGACCGTGATTTTCAATTCGACTATTTCGGATTCAAGACATTAGAGAAATCGTATTTGTTGAAAATGCACGGGACAGTGGTTGAACGTCCACAGCATTTGTTTATGCGTGTTGCAGTTGGAATTCACAAAACAGATTTAGATGAAATTGTGAAGACTTACAACATGATTAGCGAAGGATGGTTCACGCATGCAACACCTACGCTTTTCAATGCAGGAACACCGAAGCCGCAAATGAGCTCGTGCTTCCTTCTTCAAATGAAAGATGACAGTATCCCAGGAATTTATGACACGTTGAAGCAAACTGCTTTAATTTCTCAAAGCGCCGGTGGCATTGGTCTTAGCATTCACAATGTTCGTGCGAAGGGTTCTTATATCCGAGGCACAAATGGCATGAGCAATGGTATTGTTCCAATGTTACGTGTATTCAACGACACAGCGCGTTATGTAGATCAGGGTGGTGGAAAGCGCAAAGGTTCATTTGCGATTTATCTTGAACCGTGGCACGCAGATGTTTATGACTTTTTAGACTTAAGAAAAAACCACGGTAAAGAAGAAATTCGTGCCCGTGATTTGTTCTATGCGCTTTGGATTCCTGATTTGTTTATGCAGCGTGTGAAGGACGGTGGAACATGGACATTGATGTGTCCAAATGAATGTCCAGGTCTTTCAGATTGTTGGGGTGAAGAGTTTGAAAAATTGTACACGAAGTATGAGTCTGAAGGAAAGGGAAGAGAGACTATCAAAGCGCAAGACTTATGGTATAAAATTATCGAATCGCAGATTGAAACAGGTAACCCTTACATGTTATACAAGGATGCTGCGAATCGTAAGAGCAATCAGCAAAACTTGGGTACTATCAAGAGCTCTAACTTGTGCACCGAGATTATTGAGTACACGGCACCTGATGAAATTGCAGTTTGTAATTTAGGCTCAATAGCGTTACCGAAATTTGTAAAAGACGGCGCTTTTGATCACGATAAATTGTTCGAAGTAACGTATCAATTAACGGTGAACTTGAACAAAATTATTGACGGTAATTATTACCCAGTTCCTGAAACACGCAATTCAAACATGCGTCACCGTCCAATTGGAATTGGTGTTCAAGGATTGGCAGATGCCTTTATATTAATGCGTTTCCCATTCGATTCAGAAGAGGCGAAGAAATTGAATCGCGAAGTTTTCGAAACTATTTATTACGCATCTTGCACGGCTTCTAAAGATTTAGCTCGAAGAGATGGTGCTTACGAATCTTACCAAGGTTCTCCAGCATCGAAAGGAATTCTTCAATTCGATATGTGGAATGTTACCCCAACAGATCGTTGGGAGTGGAGCGTATTGAAAGAAGAAATTACGAAATACGGTATGCGCAATAGTTTGTTGTTAGCACCAATGCCAACGGCGTCTACTGCTCAGATTCTCGGAAACAACGAGTGTTTCGAGCCTTATACGACAAACATTTATTCAAGAAGAACTTTGGCGGGCGAATTCATTGTAGTGAATAAACACTTATTGAAAGACCTTGTAAATCTTGGTTTGTGGAACGATAACTTGAAAAATAAGTTAATGTCAACCAGCGGTTCTGTTCAGAACATAGATGAGATTCCAGATAATTTGAAAGCCCTGTACAAAACAGCTTGGGAGATTTCACAACGTGTGGTCATTGATATGGCTGCTGATCGCGGAGCTTACATTTGTCAGAGCCAGTCGTTGAATATTTTCATGGAAAATGCGAACTTCGGTAAGCTAACTTCTATGCATTTCTACGCTTGGGAGAAAGGATTGAAAACGGGTATGTATTACTTGCGCACGAAAGCGGCCACAGATGCTATTAAGTTCACTGTAGATAAGACGCAATTGTCTCAGCCAAAGGCTGAAGTAGTTATAGAGAGTGCACCTGTTACTGTTAGTATGAATATTACGCCGGATACTCTTTCTCAGAAAAATGTAGACGCAATTGCTTGTTCAATAGACAATCCAGATTCTTGCGAGTCTTGTAGCGGATAATTTGAGGAATTAATAAATTTGAAAAAGGGCCGTCTTACGGCCCTTTTTTCTTCATTTCATTTTTAATAAGTTCTTTTTTGAGTAACGTTGACTGTTAGAAATGGTTGTAAATTGTCTTCAAATGAAAAATCTCCTATTCCTTCTTTTTACGTTATTGGCCACAATTGGCTCTTATGCGCAAACCCTGCGTGGAAAGGTAATTGATCAGCAAAATCGCACAACACTCACAGGTGCGGTTGTTTTTCAAAAAGGGACAAACAATGGATCTGCGACAGACTACGAAGGTGAATTTTCATTGAAAGTCTCGGAATTGCCTACGGTCATTGTTATAAAATACGTAGGCTTTGCTGATCAAGAGGTTTTGGTAAAAAATACAGAATTTCTTTTGGTTGAAATGATTCAGGGAGATTTCGGACCCACTGTAGTTATTAAAGACACACGCATTACAGAGAAACAAAAGCAAAATCCATTGACTGTCGAAAGAATGGATTTAACAGCAATAAAAAATTCGGCTTCAGGAAATTTCTACGAAGGATTAGGAGCTTTGAAAGGAGTTGATTTAACCACAGCAAGTTTAGGATTTCGTGTTATCAATACGAGAGGTTTCAATTCTACATCTCCAGTAAGAAGTTTGCAGCTCATAGACGGGGTAGACAATCAATCACCCGGATTGAATTTCTCATTGGGTAATTTTCTTGGCGCTCCCGATTTAGATGTTTTCGCAGTGGAAATTGTACAAGGGGCGAGTAGTGCATTTTACGGTCCTGGTGCTTTTAACGGTGTAATTAAAATGGAAACAAAAGATCCATTTGTATACACAGGTCTCACCGCGCAGCTCAGAGTGGGCGAGAGGCAGTTGGTAGAACCATCGGTACGTTTTGCTCATGCGTTTTCCAACGATGAAGGCTTTAAATTCATGGCTTATAAATTCAATGTTTTTGCTTTTAAAGCATTGGATTGGGCTGCGGATAATGAATCTCCCATTTATAACGGAGGTTTTACAGCGAGCAATCCAGGGAGATTTGATGCGGTGAATATATACGGAGATGAATATTTTCCAGCTAATAATTATTCAGAGGATCAGAATGGAAAACCCGGATTGGGAACCTTTTTCAGAACGGGTTATCGCGAATCTGATTTAGTGAACTATAACACAAAGAATGTCAAGGCAAATGCCTCGGTTCATTTGCGCTTGAAACCGGAATTGGAAGAGAATTCGCCGGAACTTATAGTTGCGGGAAATGTTGGTCAAGGGACAACCGTTTATCAAGGTGATAATCGATTCAGTCTTCGAGATATTTTGTTTTTTCAGGGAAGAGTAGAATTGAAAAAAAAGGATAAGTACTTCATTCGGTTCTATGGTACCGGCGAGAATGCTGGAAAAAGCTTCGACCCGTATTTTACAGCATTGAAGTTGCAAGATGTTGCACGTTCTGATGAGAATTGGGCGAATGCCTATGTTAAGTATTGGCAAGATTCAATACGGAACAGAGTGCTTGATATGAATTATCCGCAATACGTTCAAAATCCGAATTGGCCTGCAGAACCTAATTTTTTCATTGTACCTACCGACGAACAGTATGCTTCGTGGTCAGCGCAGAATGCTGATAGTTTAGCCTTTTATCATCAGTTGGTAGAAAATTGGACCAACAACGGCACCGCCGGAATTCCTATGGCGGGGCAATATGGATTTTTTCAACCAGGGTCGGCCTTATTTAATTCGAACTTTAACAGCATAACATCCTCGAATAACAATGATGCTGATGGGGGAACACGATTCTATGATAGATCTTCGCTTTTTCACACCCAAGGTGAGTATCAATGGGAAGGAAGGGGTTATATCGATTATCGGATAGGAGGGAACGCTCGTTTGTATCGTCCCAATTCGGCAGGTACCATATTTACAGATGATGTCGAGAAAATTTACAACTACGAAGGTGGTTTGTATTTCGGAGCAACGAAGAAATTATTAGAGAATCGTTTGATTATTAGTGGAACGTTGCGTTTAGATAAAAATGTGAATTTCGATGCACTAGTTAGCCCTGCTGCGTCTGTTGTATTTCAACCCAAGAAAAATCACTACTTGCGAGCCTCTTTTTCTTCGGCATTAAGAAATCCAACTCTAACCGATCAGTACTTGAGCTTGAATGTTGGTCCGGCCATATTAAGTGGAAATTTAGATGGTGTTGATTCATTGATTACGTTAGGCAGTTTCAACGCCTATCGCAACAGTTTGAATACCGACAGCTTAAAGTATTTCAACATTGACCCCATTCGCCCTGAGCAAGTGAAGACAATGGAGTTGGGATATCGTGCTTCGTTCTTCGATTCAAAAGTTTATATAGATTTGGGGGCGTATTACAGTGTTTATAAGCATTTCATTGGATACAACATTGGTCTTTCAGCAAATTTTCCTCCGCCGTCTTATCTTCCAGAAGATTTACAAGTGTATCGTTATTCAGCCAATTCGAAAAATACAGTTACAACTCAAGGGGCTAGTGTTGGATTGAATTATTATTTCCATGAAAAGCATAGTTTCGGTGCGAATTATTCATTCAATAGTATTGTAAGAAGCGATCCAAATGACCCGATAATTCCTGCTTTCAACACACCGAAGCATAAATACAACGTTAGTCTTACCGGAAATAAATTATTTGAAACGAATAACGGAAATTGTTGGGGATATAGCGTGAACTACAAGTGGATACAAGGGTATCTCTTTGAAGGGTCTCCGCAATTCACAGGATATATCAATACGTATGATATGGTAGACGTGCAGGTTAATTACAGTCTTATCTCATCAAATATCTTTGTTAAGCTCGGTGCATCGAACGTGTTAAATAACCAACAAGTTCAAGTATATGGAGGGCCTTCAATAGGAAGAATGGCCTATCTTAGCATCCAATATTCGTTCAATCATCAAAAATCAAATAAATAACTTATGAAAAAAATCTACTCATTGATTGCAATTGCATTGTTGAGTGTGACTAGTGCATTTGCACAACGTTACATGACCGAGCAATTTTCTTCGGTTAACGTTCAAACGGACGTTACCTATGGCGTAAACGCTACTGTATTGTATTATTCTCAGCTTGGGCAAGCGGTTCCCGAGCCTTTGAAAATGGATGTTTATTCTCCAGCTGGAGACACGGAAACGAACCGTCCGGTTATTCTTTATTTCCACACTGGAAACTTCCTTCCTTTTCCACAGAATCAGGGAGCAGGCGGTACACGCACAGATTCAACCATTGTTGAAATGTGCACTCGTCTAGCTAAATTGGGTTATGTAGTAGCTTCTTGCGACTACCGTCTGGGATGGAATCCAATTGCAGCGACTCAAGAAGAGCGTGTAAACACTTTGATTAACGCGGCTTACCGTGGTGTTCAAGACGGTCGCACTGCCGTTCGTTTTTTCCGTAAGACAGCTGCTGAAGATGGAAATCCATTTGGAATCGATCCAACTCGTGTTGCAGTTTGGGGACAAGGTACAGGTGGATATATCACATTCGCTATAACAGGAATTGATGCATACACAGACTTGTTGTTGCCTAAGTTTACAACGAGCACTGGAGTTCCAATGGTATTGGATTTCGTGAATGGAGATATCAATGGTACTTCTGTTGGTGTTAACCCTTTGAATGGTGATACTCTTTGTTATGCTAACCACGTAGGTTATAGCTCTGACGTAAGTGTTGCGTTAAACATGGGCGGTGCTTGTGGAGATATTTCTTGGATTGATGCAAATGACAACCCAATGATTTCTTTCCAAGTTCCTTCAGATCCTTTTGCTCCTTATTATTACGGTATGGTTATCGTTCCTGGTTTGAACCTACCAGTAGTGGAGGTTAGTGGAAGCTATGATGTTCAATTGGCCATGAGTCAATACGGAAACAACGGGATTTTTGAATTGGCTGAGGGTTATGCTCTAGGTCAACCCTACACGGATGCTGCAAACACAACCAACAATGGTTTCCACGGTTTGTTCCCATTGGAGCGTCCAACAGGAATGGAAGCAGATACAGCGCCATGGGAATGGTGGGATGCTGCAACTAATCCAAACAGTGCAAACGGTTTAGCTACTAACCCAGACATGTCTGCTGCTAAAGGAATGGCATATTGCGATTCAATTATGGGGTATTCAGTACCACGTATTGCTTGTGCTTTGAATTTGAATACGAGCCCATGCTACATTGGGGTTGAAGAGAATGAAGAAGTTTCATTCAATGTATTTCCAAATCCAGCGAATGAGTCGTTTGCAATTCGCGCGTCAGAGCGTGTAAGTGCAATTCGTGTATTCGATGCAATGGGAAGAGTGGTTTACAATTCGAACACAACCAATCAAGAAGTTGTATTCGTAGATTCTTCTAACTGGTCTGCAGGAATGTATACGGTAGAGATTCACACTTCGAACAACGCTGTTGCAAGAAAGAAAATGTTGAAGAACTAAATTAGTTTCTTCAAGACATAGAAAAGGCCCTAGAAATAGGGCCTTTTTTTATAACACTAATTTTCTTTATGCGTTTGAAATTTCCGCAGCGAGTTCAGTATATTCTTCGGGTGTGAAAGTCAATCGTTCTTTTTCGAAATTCATATCGTGAATTTGATTGATGGGAATTAAGTGCATATGCGCATGCGGAACTTCCAGTCCAATAACACTTATACCTATTTTTTTACACGGAACAACAGCTTGAATCTTTCGAGCAACTTCCTTTGCAAAAAGATTCAATGCTTGAAGTTCCTCGTTAGGAAGATCGAATATATAGTCTATTTCTTTTTTCGGAACAACAAGTGTATGACCTTTAGCTACTGGCAGAATATCTAAAAAAGCTATGAAAAGATTGTTTTCTGCTATTTTATAGCAAGGTATTTCACCGTTGATAATACGAGTGAAGAGTGTAGCCATTAACGATTAATATCTAAAATTTCAAGTTGTAAAGTTCCAGCAGGTACTTGTACCTCAGCAATGTCACCCACTTTTTTGCCAAGTAGTCCTTTGCCGATTGGAGAATCAATACTAATTTTTTTCAGAGCTAGGTTGGCCTCGTTTTCAGCAACAAGTGTGTACTCTACTTCAGTGTTAGACTTCAGGTTTTTCAATTTAACACGAGAGAGAATATATACTTTAGAGTTATCAATGTGCGAATCGTCGATCAATCGGGCGTTCGCTGCAAGATCTTCCATCTTGGCAATTCTAGCTTCCAAATGTCCTTGTGCTTCTTTTGCTGCGTCATACTCAGCATTTTCGCTGAGGTCACCTTTGTCTCTTGCTTCAGCAATTTGCTGACTAATTTTTGGACGTTCAACCATCTTAAGGTTGTAGAGGTCGTCTTTTAATTTTTTAAGTCCTTCCGCTGTGTAATAGGCAATGTGTGACATAGTCTTGTATGTATTAAAATAAAGAAACCCCGCGAACGAGGTTTCAAAACAAATATAGTAAGAATTTTAAAGCGTAATGTGAATTCCCATGCTATGAATTCCGTTGAAAGGATTCGTTAAGCGGTAAGAATAATCTAAGCCAATCACACTTCCGTTATCTCCTGCTGGCAATTGAATTGTCATACCACCTGTTGGTCCGGACAGAGCGCTTTTCGCGTTGTAGGTAGTATTCGTACCAATATCTTGTTGAAATCCACCACGTAGGAAAAGACGATTGCGCAAGTTGTATTCCAACCCTAAAGCAATTTGATCTTTGCTGAAAGAGTTGGAAGTGTAGGCTGCATTGGCTGTAAGTTTCATGCTGTTCTTCATTAGGAAGTCATAACCGAAACCAACGTTAACCATAGAAGGCATTTCGTAGGGTTGTGAGCGTTGCTCTACAGTAAGGGTATTTCCACTTGAAGGAATTACAGCAGAGACAGTCATACCGTCACCCTTGTATTTCATTGGAGGTCCAACGTTACGAAGAGTAATACCAAAGCGAACGTTGTCTTTTTCTCCTGTTACGTAGCGTATTCCAGCATCGAATGCAACACCTTGAGAGCGCACATTGTAGATGGCTTCGCTGATTAAACGAACCGTAAGACCGCCGTAAATACTGTTGGAGAATTCTTTTGCGAAACTAATTCCGATGTTTGAATAGTTCACAGTAAAGGAACCAATTCCACCTTCAGGAAGAGCTTCTGTAGTTCTCGCGATATCTCCGAAATTCATATTCACAACAGACAATGCGAAGGCACCCGATTTCCCTACCTTTTGCCCAAAGGCTGCCGCGTTCAGTTGAATACCTGTTCCAACGAAATACTGAGTATTGGTGAAAAGCAATTCTGTTTTTTTCGTGAAGGCCAATCCTGCAACGTTTAAAAACACACTTTCAACTCCAGTAACTGAAGAAAGAGATGAATTTCCGAGTCCGGATGAACGAGCCCATGGATTCACGAGCAAGTGGCTTGCACCAGCTGATCCAGATCTATCAGGATTTCCTGCAAAAAGCGAGGAGGTGAATCCTAAAATCAGGGTAAGTGATATGATTGATTTTTTCATGATCGTAATTCGTTTTTCAATTAGAAGTTATTCAAGTCAACTGGACGCATAACGCCGAACCATTTCAAGATTTTCTCACCAATACCCGGTACATCTACATGTATAATGTAAGTGCCCGAAGCGATTGGAATGTTCCTTTCATTTTTCAAATCCCAATCTATACTTGTGATTTTATCAGCTTTCTTGAATTGTCTGATTCTATTACCATTCAAATCGTAGATGGTAACGGTACAAATGTCAGGTAGGTTAGTAATCTTAACTCGGTTATCTAGCTGATTAGTTTCGTAAGAGCTAAATGCGTAGTATGGATTAGGTACAACATTGATAATGTCTAATACTGAAGTAAGAGTGTTTGCATCGTTCAATGTAGTTGCGATGTTCTTCGTAGAGAAAGCGTATATGTTTCTCCATTCGTTCACAGATCCCGCAGTTGTAGTGATGTCAGGATTGTTGTATGAATAACTGTTATATGGTTTCGCAACGCGAATGCTGATACGAACATCATTCGGAATTAATCCTTCTTCAACAGAAAGCAACGGATGATCAGGATTAACCATTCCACTACCAACCCATGTGCAACCACGGAATACTTTCTTCCAGTTTGAAGAGCTGATCGATGGATCAGATAATTTACTGTAGAGGAATTCACCGTTGTCATAGGCAGGAGAAAGAGCTAAACTAGAGGATGGACTTGTAGCTGAGTAATCTTCGAAACGAAGATTTTTAAATACATAAATCCAGTGCTGTCCTGCGAATAGTGGTTGACCGTTGTTGTTATACAAACGTGAAGATGGATTCCAGATCATATCACGACCATTTTCACCCACTAACCAGCTGTCTTCACCAAAGGCCATGTTTAATCTTTCACCAGTGCTAAGATCAATAGCGTATCCTGGGAACCAACCCATACCAATAGGAGCTATTAAATCTCCTTCAGCAGCATTGTATCCTGCTTGTCCTGCTTTTCTTCCGTTTTTGTCAACGGAAGGGGCGCGACGAACTTTCATTTTTTCAGGATCAACCGTGTTGTCGCCGTCATTGTCTTCAGCTAATGCTGGAGTGAACTGCATTTCCAATACAGGACAACGTGTCCATTTAGACTTGTCTTTTGTGAATACAACATCTATGTTGTTCAATCCTTTGATGTTTGATTTGCGTTGTTGATCAAGTTGGTCTAGATCGCCTTTAAGAGCATCAGTTGTAGGCGCAACGTTGTTTACAATGATTGTGGCATCATTTGGATCTAGGACTGTTCCTGATACCAAGCAATAGGGAGACCATGTTCCACCGGCAACAGCTTCGTATTTCTCTTGCTCATCTGTGAATGGGAACCCAGAACTTCCCTGTTCGTAGTCATCATAAAGAGCTTCCGAAAGAGCTTGAGGATCTGTGCCTTCTGTTTTTACACTACCTGCGCGAATCCAGTTTTGTTCAGAGAAACCTTCTGCATCTTCAATACCCATTAACCATGGTTTAGACGGATCGTCGTAAGAAACAGAAGAAGAAAGTAGTTCAGTATAGTGTTTCACTTCCGCTCCATCAACTTGAAAGTCGTATTGTCCCCAAGTAACAGAAAGACCCCAGTCTAAAATCACGTCTTCACTCGAAGTATTGAATTTCTTGTAGGTTCCGTAAATGGTTCCGTTATCTAGGTTTTCCAATTCCCAGTACATGCTGTCAGGGGTGTCTTCCCCAAATTCAGTTGTTTTAAGTCTTAATTCAAAATCAGCAGAAGGAACACGAAGTGGATCTACAACTTTCACTTGCACAGGTCCTTTTCCAGGAGCGTAAGTTAATTCGCTGATGTTGTTGTTAGCAAGAATGATAGCCTCTGTTTCTGATCCTAACAATAGATCATTGCTGCCGTTTCCTTTTCCTTCAATACGAGTCAACGGAACACCATCGCCGTAGTTTGAATTTTGAATAGTCCCTCCCAATTCTGGAGAAGGGATGTGTGGGATAGCAGATATTTTTTGGATTTCACCAATCGCGCTCTTTCTAGAAGAAAGGAAAGCTTCGTCTTGTCCTTTCTCTAAGGAAATATCGTATTGAGAATAGTTGTTGTAACCGTATGCAATCACCATGAAGTAATAAGTCTTGTGGTTCACAAGTGCATTGTTACCTGTAGCGAAGGCGTCTGTAGTTACTTTGAATGATCGTTGAATCCCTGCATCTGCACCATCAACTTTCAATTCAGGTAAAATGTACCCAGTGATAGGGTCACGAGAGAAGTTGATAATTCGACCAATACCATTTTCAACGTCGCACTGAGCAATTAAACGAGCCTTTTCAATGTCTCCAAGATCGTTCGCGCTAACATCGTCGTTCACACGTTGGTAAACCATGTAACCTTCAAATTTGTATGAGCGATTTTCTAAAGTCAATTGTGTTCCGTCAGCTAATTCTTCAGGAATACTTGGATCGAAACCACCTTGATCAGGACCGTAATTTTCTTGGAAGTTCGTAGAGATCGCATTTTCATTCTTCAACATAAGAATGATTTCTTTATCTAATTCTTGTACTGCCACATCTGGAGCATCTGGACCAGATACTAATTCGAAACAGTTGTCGAAAAGGGATTGTGCCTTATCGTCAAACTCGCGAAGTAATCTTACCGATTCAAATGGATCGCCGCTGTTAGCTTTCGCCCAAACAACTCCCAATGTAATGTTGTTGTAATCACCAGGCTTCAATGTAAATGGACCAGCAGCTTGAATGAATCGACGGTCATTTGGTGGATTACCTTCGGACTCTTCAGACCAATCATCTGTTATTACTCCACCTGTTCCCCAGTGCAATGGGTCGGTATCATCTGGGAACATGTAGTCTGCTGAAATGTCAGTAACATTTGCTCCAGAAGCTCCGTTTCCACCGTAGTTCATGCGTTGTCCGTTTTTCCAAAAACCTCTCATGTAATTGTAGAAGTGGCTTGGTAAGGCAGGTTCTCCGTTAACAGGGTTCGCACTGTTGTTGTAGTAAACAAACTTTCTCATTCCGAAACGCTCGTTGTCTATAACACCATCTCCATAGCCAATACCTAAACCTTTGTAAGGAATACCGTCTTGGTCAATGGCATCAATGATATCAGTAGTAAGTGGATTATCTTTATTGTCTGTATCTTGGTAAGGTCCCTCAAAGAAGTCAACACCTACAGCAGGTGGGTTAGAACCGTAACCTAAAGATGACGATGTTGGTTCATCGAACGCATCTCCGTTGTAGCAATAACCTAATCCACGTTGAACGTCACATCCCACATAGTCATCTGTAGATGTTCCTAAGTCAGGGTCAACCCAAGATCCGAAATATGTTTCAGTCAAAGTTTGTGAACCTTGGTTAATCAATACATAGTTGTAAAAAGTCATGTTATTCACTTCGTCATTCGAAGTAAACGCGAATGCTTGTGCACGAATCTCCATACCAATTGGTTGTCCTTGAGATTCAGTGTGGGCATTTCCTTTATCGTTGAATATCCAGTAGTAAGTTTGGTCACCGTACAAAGGAACAATGTCTTCTCTGCGACGTTCAGCACAATTGATTTCTCTTAAGAAATCATACCAAGGGTAGTCACCGTTTTGTGGGTTGTAGAATCCATCTTGGTCATAGTCATAGAAAGGAGCAAGGTATAAATCTTGTCCTGCAGCTGTATTTCCAATTGCAGGATACTCGTAGAAATACCCAGGAATAGCGTAGTCTGTTGCGCAATCTGATCCTCCTGCAGCGATACAATCGAAGTAAGCGCGGTGTTTTTGAGCGTCTTGACGCAATGAAACAAAGAATCTATCGTATTGCTCACAAGTTGACTCTGTAACAGAAGCAGTACCATCATTTGTAAGTGGACCTGGCCAGTAGTCGTTACCGTCAGTTCTAAAACGAACAGCGGCAAGTTTTAATTGTTGGTCGGGAGAAATACCGCCCATCCACAATGCACCAGCGTAAATGGAAGATACTCCACCACCTTTTGGTACTTCGTAGGCAGCTCGACTCAACGAGCGGTTCTGCCACATTGACCCTCCTGTTTCGATTAACGCCTTAACGTTATTCCATGCTAAGTCTCTTAATCCTGTTGCAGGCGCGCACAAAGCTGCGCGAGAATCAGTAACGATTTCGTTGTTCTGAATCATTCCAGAATTTTCTAGAATAGACTTGTATGCGAAAGCGTGGTTCGCAAATCCAAGTGCCAAAGCAACTAGACTTATGTATATTTTCTTTCTCATGCTTTTTGAATAATTCATTTTCTCAAAAAATTAAAAATCAAATCTAACCCCTAAACGAATCTGACGTGGAGATCCTAAGTTGTAAGGATTATTCACGAACATACTGTAGTAGTTGCGGAATGAAGTTGGAGAGTTTTGCGTGTTAATCACGTTTTGGTATTGAGCGGCAGCCAAATACCCATCGTCATCCGGTGTACCTGTAAAGCGGTATACACTTGCCACGTTTTGAGTGTTCAACAAGTTGGTTACCCAAAGGTAAACGTTCAAGTTAGCAGCTTTCTTTTTGTCACCCTCTCCGCCAAATGCAAGGCTGAAGTTTTTGTCGAAATTTATATCAACAGTAAACTGCCATGGTAGACGAGCACTGTTAATTCCTCCAGCTGTTGTTGGACTAATTTCTCC
>CANIBZ010000042.1 GCA_947466425.1 Flavobacteriales bacterium | reverse complement strand
TATAGCAGTGAGGTCCACCTCTTCCCATTCCGAACAGAGAAGTTAAGCTCACTTGCGCAGATGGTACTACAGTAACATGTGGGAGAGTATGTCGTCGCCGATCTTCAAAAAGCCCCCCGAGAAATCAGGGGGCTTTTTCGTGCGTAATACTTTTTGGAATTCACAAAGAAGTAATGAACAAAGTCCTCTAACGAAGGCAACTTTCATAGCACGATACCTATCTTTATGTTATGAAAATGTTAAGCGTAATTGCGTTCGCACTCATCGCGAATGTTTCTCAGGCTCAGTGGAATTCAAACACACAAATAAATACACCGGTTTCAACTGCCACAAATTGGCAAATTGATATACGTATGGTTGAAGATGGTAATAAGGGCACCTTCATAGTTTGGAAAGATTACAGAAATGGAACTCCAGATATTTTCGCCCAACATATAGATTCAATGGGTGTTGCGCTATGGAATGCAGATGGAGCTCCTGTTTGCACGCAATCAGCAGATCAAAGCACTCCCAGTATTCTTCCAGATGGGGAGGGAGGAATATTCGTTTCATGGAGCGATTGGAGGAGTGGAATAGAACGCGACATTTACGCCCAAAGACTAAATCAATTCGGACAGCCGCTTTGGTTAATGGATGGTGTTCCTGTGGTAAACAAAGTCAATCGAGAGCACAACGAGCGTATGGTCTCAGATGGACAAGGCGGAGCTATCGTAGTTTTTGAGCAGAAAAACTCGTCAACTTACTTATGGGAAATTTGGGCGCAACGAATTAATTCCTCTGGAAATGCTGTTTGGGCCATGGGCGGCGTGCCTGTTTCAGGCTACCTGTCGGAACATTTAAATGAACGTATTCAATCAGATGGTCAGGGCGGTGTGTATGTAACGTTTCAAGATTTTAGAAACGGCTTCGATTTCGACGTATACGTGCAACATTTAGATGGAAATGGGAATAGACTATGGAGTACTGGAGTTCTTGCCTGCAATGCCGCTGGAACGCAAACAAATCCGAAAATCGATCCCGATTATCTTACAGGAGGAGTAATTGTATCATGGACCGATAAGCGAAACGGAATTGATTATGATATTTATGCGCAACGAATAGATGCCAATGGAAATTTAATTTGGGGCACTGAAGGAAAAGCGGTATGCGTTCAATCGGGAAATCAAAGCGCGATTGAAGTTTATTCGAATCAATTGGTTGAAGGGGTCGTTTTTGCTTGGAAGGATAATCGCAGTAATTCCGGCTATGATATTTATGCGGATAGATTAGACATGAATGGGAATTCGATTTGGCAAAATAACGGAATGCTTATTTGCAATGATCTTGGAGATCAGTTGAATCCAAATATAACGGGAGATAGTTACGGAGGAGTGGTTATTGTTTGGCAAGATGCCTCACTTGGAGGTTTTGACATTAAGGCGCAACGAGTTTATAAAGAGGGGCTTATCTTATATCAAGTGAATGGTGTGATGATATCGGATGCTGTGAATATTCAAACCAGTCCAAAGAATGTTTCGGATGATTTCGGTAGTGGGATTTTTGCTTGGGAAGACTCTCGTTCTGGTTCTCCAGACGTCTATTGCGCCAAATTGAATTGGGGAGGCCCTTATATTGGAATAGAAAATTCAATTATTCCTGAGTGGAGTGTTTACCCTAATCCAGGAAAAGATATCATTCAAATATCTTCAGCTTCAAATATCAATTCAATCAAACTTTTTGATTCACAGGGGGCCGAGGTGAAGGTGTTTAATAATCTGTCAAATTGCAATAAAATAGGGCTGAATATTTCTGATTTATCCTCGGGAATCTATTTTCTTCAAAGTAACATGAATGGAAGTATTTCAATTCAAAAAATTATTAAAGAATAGGATGCGTAATCTAATTTGCTTTTTAGTCTCAACACATTTATGCGCTGCTGCATTTGCCCAATTCACGAACGATGTTTATTTAAATACTCCCATTTGTGTCGAATTTGGAAAACAAAACGATGCGCGAATTTTAGGAGATGGTCATGGCGGTGCTTTTATCGCTTGGAAAGACGCTCGAAACGGAACAGCCAATCCGGATATTTACATGCAACATATAGATTCATTGGGGTATTCACTTTGGGCGAGTTCTGGAATTCCCATTTGCAATGATCTCTCAGATCAGAGCACGCCTAATTTATGTTCCGACATGCAGGGAGGAGTAATAATAACATGGTCTGATTTGAGAAGTGGATTGGAGCGCGATGTTTTTGCCCAAAGGGTTACTTCAACCGGCGATATTTTATGGATGACTAACGGTGTGCCTGTGGCAGATAAAGTTATGCGAGAGCACAATGAAAAGGTATGCAGCGACGGAATCGGTGGGGCGTATGTGGTTTGGGAACAATTTGATGATTCAATCGGGTATTGGAACATTGCGACTCAGCATATCGACTCAAATGGAAATAGACTTTGGGATTTGAATGGGATTCTTGTCTCGAATCTAATTGCGACTCGATTAAATCCGAAAATTCAAAAAGGGAAATTCGGGGGTATGTATTTAACATGGCAAGACTTTCGAAATGGATTAGATTATGACATTTACGCCCAACGATATGCGAGCAATGGAACGCCCCTTTGGAATGCCGAAGGCCTTGTAGTGGCTGAGAACACAGGGTCTCAGATTAACCCGAAAATAGATTCTGACAGTATTTCTGGTGGAATTTATATAGCATGGGCCGACAAACGAAACGGGATTGATTATGATATTTATGCTCAGCGCATAGATTTAACCGGAAATTATTTCTGGCAAGCAGGAGGAATACCAGTCGGGTATGAAGTTGGAAATCAAAGCGCAGTAGATATCCTCAGCACTTCTAGCTCTAATGGGGTTATTGTGACTTGGAGAGATGGTAGAAACGGACATGATGACATTTACATTGATAAAATTTCACCGGAGGGGATAAGCTCTTGGCAAACGAACGGACTTCAACTCTCTGCTTCGAATTTCAATAAATTGAATCCAAATATTTGTTCCGATGGAAATGGAGGGGCTATAGTGGCTTGGCAAGATTCGACAATTAATGATTGGGACGTTTATTCTCAAAAGATTAATGCCAATGGGCAAATTCAATGGACACCGGGTGGAGCTGTGGTCTCAAGTGCCATCGAAATTCAAAGTCATCCGAAGAATATTCCCGATGGACACGGTGGAAGTATTTATGTTTGGCAGGATAAACGTGCGAATCAATATGATATTTATTGCCATCATTTGAATTCGGAGGGTTCGGGAATAAACACCACTTCTTTGGGGCCATTGAAAGTGTCGTTATATCCAATTCCAACTGAGAATTATATTCAAATAAGTTCTTCATTCAGAATAAGTGAAATTCGGATTTATAGCATCTTGGGTAATTTACTTTATTCACAAAGAGGAGATTTTGGATTAAATGCAGAAGTTTCCCTTTTGAAATTCCCGACTGGTACTTATATTCTTGAGCTAAAATCAATGAATACCGCAATCCGAAGAAATGTTGTGAAATACTGAAATGTTTCAGCGCGTTTTTTAAAAATGTTTTTCGATATTCGTAAAAATAATAAACACACAAAATGAAAAAAATCATCTTAGCTCTTGCCATTGCTTGCACAGCATCAATCGCTTCCGCACAGTACAAAGTAGTAACCGTTGTTGAGTCTATTCTTCCGGGTGGTCTTGGAAGATCTCGTATGATTGAAGCGACAACAGAATTGGATTATAACGCTTACACTACGGCTCGCGTTGACGGAAAAGATTCGAAGCAAGGAGATGTAGACCGCAGTGATATTAAAATTGATGGAATGCGTGAAACCAAAATGTTGAACTTCTTCAGCATGGTAGGAATCAACTTTCAAAACATTGCTTCTAACGATGCTTTAATCATGTCTAAACTGAACGAAATGGATTCACAAGGCTATGAGTTAGCTTTCGTTGCATCTGGCGTTGAAAGCGATGCCGGAAAGGATGATGGACAAGGTCTTTTTATTACACGTCTTTATTTCAGAAAGAAATAATTCAATACAGTTGAATGAAAAGTGGGGTCATTGATCCCATTTTTTTTTGTTTTAATTTGTTCTATGGAAAAAAAGCTTATTGCAGGAACCATGCGCTGGGGCAGTTGGGGAGCGCAAATGTCTACTCAACAATACGCGGATACAATTACCCAGTGGTTGGAATGTGGTGTGAACGATTTTGATCTAGCTAATTTATATGGAGATTATTCGTGCGAAAAAGAATTTGGAAAAGCATTGAAGCAACTGGATATTCCGAGAGCTTCAGTGAGTCTAATTTCAAAAATGGGAATTGAAAACCCTTCTGAAGAGAGAGGTAATTCGGTGAAACATTACAACTATTCAAAAGAGCATATCGTTAATTGTGCTGAACAATCGCTTCGAGACCTTCAAACGGAATATCTCGACGTTCTTCTGTTGCACAGACCATCTCCACTGCTTGAGGTAAATGAAGTTGCAGAAGCCGTTTCAGATTTGATTTCTTCAGGAAAAATAAGGTCTTTTGGGGTTTCGAATTTCCTCCCAGAACAAATAGATTGGTTGGGGAAATATGTTCGGATTGAGCACAATCAAATCTCTTTTTCACTGAATGATTATAGTTCTATGGAAAATGGACATTTAGAGGCTTGTGCTTCCAGAGCCTTAAACGTTTCAGCCTACTCTCCAATTCTAAATTTGGTGAATGCTTCGCAAGAACTGAATGAAACGCTCGATGTTCTTTCAAGGAAGTTTGAGGTTGCCAAGGCAACAGTGAGTGTCGCCTGGATATTGAAACATCCGTTGGTGGCTTCTTGTGTAATCGGAACCTCACGGATAGATCGAATCTTGGAAGTTCGACGTTCGTTGGATATCGATATAGAACCTCAAGATTATTTTAAGTTGTGGGAAGCGGCAAGAGGAACTCGAGTTCCTTAATGATTCATAGTTTGACTCGACAGCTGAAGCGTTTCTAATATTGCCTCTGATGAAACTCGAGAATCCCTCAATACGGTTTCTGAAAACTGCAACAACAATTCTGTTGGCATATTTCCAACCAATTCATCCTTAGCCATTGGACAGCCGCCGAATCCGCCAAAAGCTCCGTCGAATCGACGACAGCCGTTATCGAAGGCAGATTGGATTTTAACCATTGCATTGTCGTAGCGAGAATGCAAATGTGCGCCAACCGCGCAATTCGAAAGAGATTGAGAGGCCTTGAATAATTGATGGATACTTTCCGGTGTTGCGCTTCCAATGGTATCAGACATCATGATTTCAGAGATGCCAAACTCATTTGCCAATCGCTGAGAAAGCGCTGTAGCAATTTCTTCATTCCAAATTTCATTGTACGGGTTTCCAAAGGCCATGCTTAAATACACAACAAGCTTTTTGTTTTTCGCTTCTGTTTTCTTTTGAATGGATTCGAGAACAACTAAACTTTCTTCAATGCTCTTTCCGGTGTTTCGAAGTTGAAAGGTGTTGTTGATTGAAAACGGATAACCAATGAATTCAATTCTGTCATGGATTAACGCTTCGTCGGCTCCGCGCTCATTGGCTACAATTGCCAAAAGTTTAGTTTCAGACTCAATAAGTTTCTCCAACACGTCGCGCGTGTCTTTGAGCTGAGGAATTGCTTTTTCACTCACAAAGGATCCAAAGTCTAAACGATCAAAGCCTAGACTTAATAAGTGGTTCAAATATTGAACTTTTTTTTCTGTAGGAATGAATGTGGCAATGCCTTGCATGGCGTCGCGCGGGCACTCAGTTAAATACAATTCGCGATTCATTTCGCAAAGGTATTCTTATTTTATAATGAATGGTTCGCTTTGTATGTTCTGAAGAGGAATGTTACACTCTTTGAGATAAGAATGAAACAGCTCTTGTTTCTTGCGAGACACTCCTTTTCCCAATAATATTTTTTCATGTTGAAATTCATTCGTTAATGTTGAATCCGCTTTTTTCATTTTAAGCTCTTCGTTGAGTAAGAGTATGGGGGATTTTTTTCGAGAACGAAAAGTTGCAAATGAAACGCTACGTGCCTCTTCATCCCACGAAAAGAATGAAGGAAAGGATACACTTGTGACATGCTGTTGGGCCCGGTTTTGCGAGCATTTCCAAACGTTGAGCTTGTGAATGTATTTTGAAGCGATAGTGTCGTTGTCGCAAGCCAGGAATAATTCTTTTTCATTTCCGATAAGTAGAATATTTGACTGGTAATACGTAAACAAATGGCCTGTTTGTTTTGGAATTTGATAGCTGAAAGAAATGAATAGAAGCAATGTCAATCCTGAGAAATGGAGTGCCCTTCTCCATTTGAAAAACAGAAATAATGCAATAGTAAGAATTAGGCAGTAAGATAGAATCAACTGTTCCTGATTGAAGTTTATTTCAGAGAGTTGTGCTTTTGGCAAGAAATGAATGAGGTGAATAAATTCATTCATTGAACGGGTTGTTAAATCAAGCACGAATGTGATAATAGTTCCTAAATATGGAATTCCAGAGAAAAGTAAAAAAGCAATTCCGACATAAAGAATAAGCGTAGACCAGGGCACTAGAATGAGATTCGCCAAGACAAAATAAGTTGGAAAGGAATGGAAAATATAAAGCGTTAGAGGAAGTGTAGTGAGTGTCGCGGAAAGCGTTATGCTTGTTGAAGAAATGAGGTAATATCCAATTTTGCTTTCCGTGTAGAAAATACGCATGATCATGGGGTGAATGACAACAATTCCAAGCACTGCAGAAATAGAAAGAAGAAATCCGAGGTTGAATATTAAATACGGTTGGAAGTAAAGAATGAGTAGGGTAGAGCCAGCAATGGTATTTCCTGTATTTCTAGAAAGAAGAAAGCAATCTGAAATTACAAAAAAGGAAAACATACAACACGCACGCACCACACTAGCAGAGAATCCGGTTATTGCACCGTATCCCCAAAGCAAAGTCATGGCTAAAAAGAAAGTTAACCATTTACGTTTTTTTCGAAGAAATAATTTCAACACGAATAATATAAGTTCATAGATAAGCGCGACATGCATTCCTGAAACAGCGAGTATATGCACCACGCCAGCAACTGAATAGTCTGCAGTTATTTCCTTCGAGAGTAAACTTGTTTCGCCTAATAAAAGCGCCGAAAGAATAGCCGCGGCGGACGAATCTGGAATAGCCGACGTGATTTTTTTCTGTAAGTCGCGTTGGATTTTTTGTGGAAGAAATCTTATGGAATTTTCATCGCTAGTCGTTGTTTTTATTTGATGCGTAACGACGAGTTGATGTGTAATTCCATTCGAGAGCATTTGTTTTTTTTGATTGAATAACCAGGGGAGTTTTGGAGGTTCAATCGCCTTGAATTCTCCGGTTACACATACTTGGTTGCCCGGAAGAAGCGTGTCGCATTTTTCTAATTGAACAAGGAATCGATTCCCTTCTGTTACTCCAACGTATTGATTGTTTCGTAGGTTTTTTTCAATTTGAAAGTCTATTTGAACGAGACTCTGCGGGAGAAGATAATTGTTGTTTAAAAAACTTGAAGTAGTATTTATTCCTAAAAAGAATGAAGCACTTATTATGATTAAAGTCTGAAGTAAAAGAAATCTTTTTTTTAGGATAAGCAAGAATTCAATTGCTAAAAGAGCAAATGTTAAATAGCGGGGAATTGATGGAGAAAGCGAGAACTCAAATTCAAGAAGAATTCCTAAGATAAAGAAAATGGAGATGACCACTAAGGGTGCTCGACGAAGAAAAGTAAGCATGAGATTCCGATTTTATTCGGAAAATAGCTTGGAATCTAATTGCTGAAAATTATGTTTATGCTTCAAAAAGAAGGAAACCAAGATGCTGCCTCGATATTGGCCGCATAAGTTGGGTGTTTTCCAGTGTGTTTTTTCTTGATTTCTAAGCTTAATGTAGTATCTGAATTTTGAGTAGAAGTGAAAATGAGCTTTTAATACAGCATTGAAATAAGCGAAATTTCCTTCCGATAAAAAGCGAATACCAGCTATTCCATCGAGAACCATTCGTTTTAATATAAATGGAATTAATGCGGAAGATCGGTGGTTCTTCAACAATAAAAACAGGTTGTTTCGAAAGTTAAGATACGTTTTGAAGGCGCTTTGACGATCGAGGGTTCCTCCGCCAATATGAAAAATTTTCGCGTCGCCACACACGCCAATTTTATAGCCGCGATTTTTTAATCTCCAGCACAAATCAATTTCCTCCATGTGAGCGAAAAAGGTTCCGTCGAATCCGTTAACTTCTTTCCAAGCAGATGATTTAATTGTGAGTGCTGCGCCACTGGCCCAGAACACTTCTCTGTTCGAATTGTATTGACCAATATTTTTTTCGAAGGCGTAGAAAATTCTTCCTGCGCAAAATGCAAATCCGTCTTTATCTAGGTAACCTCCTGCAGCACCCGCATACTCGAAACAATCGGGTTCTGCATGGCTCAAAATAAGTGGTGCGCAAGCAACCAGATTCGCGTCGGATTCGAGGTATTTAATTTGTGGGGCAAGCCAATTTTCAGGCACTTCTACATCGCTATTCAGCAAAACAAAATACGCGTAATCTAAATTTTGAAGACCGCGGTTGTAACCTTCCGCAAAGCCATAATTTTTGTCGAGTTGAATGATTTGAACATAGACGAATTGCTCATTCAAAAGCTGAATAGACTCGTCTGAAGAACAATTGTCAATGACTACAACATCGGCTTCAGGAGAGTTCTTTATGACAGAAGGTAAAAACTGTTTGAGGTATTTTGCACCGTTCCAATTGAGAATAACAACGGCAATGTTTTTATCGCGAGTCATTTCATTAATGCGGATTGTACCAAAGATCTTCTAATTCATCGCCGCTGTATGGGTCGCGGTTCTGATTGTTTCCAATTCTGCCTGTAGATGCGGGGTCGCTCATTTGTCGTGAACGAACTAAATTTTTCCAATCGTAATTTTTTGTTTCAGTTGGAATGTCGGAATGAAGTAATTCCATGTCGTAGTTTAAGCTTGTGTTGTAAAAAAGAATTCTTCGATCACGCAGTCCAGTATTGGTTGTGTAGTAATGCCATATTTCAAAGGGCCAATAGTTAGGATTGTTATTACGAATAATTCGAGTGCTTGGCTTGCCGTATTGAAGGTAAACACGTCCGCGATCTGTTTGCCATCCCGCTTTAATCTTGGTGCCAAATTCTTTTTGAACAGCACGCACATCTTGGTAATAGTCGTTCCAAGCTTTTTCCGGATTCGTTGAATTTCTGCGGTACCAGAAAGTATACATAAAACTCTGACGTGTTTGGAGATCAGCATTGCTCAAGATATTGTTAATGGTATTGCGTTCGACACTTTCAGCAATGGGCAAACACGATTGAATGTGAGCGTAGAGTGAATCGCTTTTGATATAACGAGCCGCGAAGGTGTTGGAGATGTCTATGCTGGTTGGAGGGGTGTATGTGCTTTCCAATATTTTATTACGAAAGAAGTCTCGGAATTGAGTGCAGACCACTTTTCCTTCACGATCAAGCATTTCCAATTTAACCTTGTAATCTCCCGAAATGAGATTGCTAATGTCTAAGGTTTGAATGAGAGGAAGGACTTCTTCAGCTTCGGCGCGAATGATGCGCTTCGTATTTGGAACTTCATTCTGAAGGGCGTCTGTTATGCAAATGGAATATGCAAAACTAATTTTCTTACCTAAGAGCTTCCTAGAATTATAGAGCTCGGCGTAAAGGATTAATCCATTTAATGAAGAAGGGTAGTAATTGGAAACGTAAGGAATGAGATCGTATCCCGCCTTGCTAAAAGCATTTTCTTGAATGGTACTAGTGAATGCGCTAACAAAGGCAATTTCTGAAAAGAAGCAGCCCTCTGACAAGTGCGTGATTTCAATAGTTTCAGTGTGTTTCAGTGGTGCAGCCGATGAGTCGATAGCATCTGTTATTTCAATCTCCATCTGATAGGTTCCGTCTGTTAGTGGAAATCTTTCGACAGACATGAAATCAGGTGCCGTAGGCAGTAAATTAGGAGTGCTGCTTGCGGTGAATTTAGCAAATCGAATAACTTTGTTTCCTTGAGAAAGAATAACATTGCACTTTGATTGAGCAACGTAGAGCCCCTCAGAATTTTTGATAGATTTCATTGATTTCCCTTCAAAGGAAAATACAACTTCCAAATAAGGACCGGTTTCAGGACTGTAAAAGGATTGGTGATCTATGAAAACCCGCACAGCGAGTGAATTCAATGCAATCAGTAAAAAGGAAAAAAAGAGAAAGATTTGTCTCATGTATGCAAAGATGCGAATGAAAGAAAGAAAAAAAACAATAAGAAATGGAATTGATTATCTTCCTATGACTCTATGCAGGTCGTCTATGGCTAAATCCCAAAGCATTCGCGCATCTTCTTCATCTCCTTCATCGCAAAAATCGGTTATGTACAGTGCAATGCCGTTTGTCATTTCATCCATTTTTATACGCATTTCAAAGAATGTATCTGCGAATTCTTTTTCGTCCCACTGCCAGCGGATATACTGATTTTTTTTTGTTGAAAGAAGTTTTGCATTTCGTTCTTCGTCATCCCATTTGAATTGGAAAGACTCACCTTTTTGATTTACAGTATCGGCAAACCACTCTTCTAGGCTGCTCGGATTACTGATGCAATTGTAAAGAATGTGCGCAGAGCTGTGCACGAGGTATTCTATTTCGAATTGAATTTTGCTCATATAAAACTTGTATAGGTATTTTAAAGATACGAATTTCAATAGAACATTTCGCAAACAATGATTTAAGTTTTTTTACTTCTCTAGCAAATAAGATTTTTTCCAACAAGATTTTCCAGTTTTATTAATTAGATTAATGTCAATGGTTCGCTCTTTTGCTGTTCCTGAAAAAGTAATGTATGCGAAGTTTTGTTCTCCAACAAAAGTTCCTTCCACACGCGTTGTGTTTATTTCTTTGCTATTGCTGTATGGCTTGCTAGTTAAGGGTGAGGCGGTGATGTCTAAAACGCGAATATTGTTGCTGAGCTTCATTTCAGACAGCTCTGCGAAATGCCTATCTCCAGTTAAGAATACAATGTTTTTAACGTTGTTCTTATTGATCATTTGAAGTAAGTATTCTTGCTCTTCTTTGTAGTTGGCGAAATTTTCGAAGTCCGATACAGAGGATAAAACTTGGCTGCCAATTACAACAAGTTTAAATGAGGCTTTGCTTGTTTTCAAATCTTCAATTAACCAATTGATTTGTTCTTTGCCGAGCATCTGCGGCGCAAGACCATCTGTTCCAGGAGGAATTCTAAAACTTCTATTGTCCATTAAATACAGGTCCACATCGTTGATGCTCACTTTACCTGTTATGCAATTGTTTTCGTTTTTTGGAAATCCATAATTCGAATTGCCCCACATTTCTTTGAAAGCGGCCAAACTCTCTTTTTTATATTGAAAGGATGAGTGACTGTCGTTCGGACCAAAATCGTGATCGTCCCAAACGGCGTATTGTGGACAGGTGGAAAGTAATTTTTGAATGGAAGGAACTTCTCGTGCTTTTAAGTATCGAGCTTCCATATTGGCTTGCGTTTCGAAATCGCCCTCACGCAAATAAATATTGTCTCCACCCCAAATCATGGCGTTAGGCTTCAACGCAGAAATGACATTGAAAATAGAGTCAGATTGCCCGTAAGGCTTGCCAGGCCTGTCGAATTCAGTGTCGTTTACATAAGCACAACTTCCAAATACAATTGAAAAATCGGGCGCATCTTTTCGCCATTGCCACAACTCTTGTGTAGTGAATTCGTATTCTTTCGACGTGAAATGTTTTCCTTTTAATGTGAAGGTGTAGTGTCTATTTGGAAGAAGTTCTGAAAGAACAATTTTCCCGATAGATTGATTTTTATTTGAGGTTAAAAAAAGATCACTTTGTCCTACACTTATTTGTCCATTTGTAGTTCCGGTTGTATGGTATTCCAATGAAATTGTTTCCTCTTCGTAGGGCCAATAGACCCAAATTTCAGCATTGCGCAGACCAACATGTCCGAGCATGACAATTTCAGATTGAGCGGTGCATATGAGTGTGAAAACACTCAATAAGATTACGAAAATTGATTTGATAGACATTGATCTAATTTTTTATTGCTGATGTTCCAACTGTATTTTTCTTCCACATAAATTCTGTTTTTCTTTCCGTCTTCCTCTTGTACGGCTTCATTCAACAAATAATATTGAATGGCTTTTGCAAATTCAAAAGCTGTATTGGCTTCTATGAGTTTCGAGAGTTTTTTTTCAGGAAACGCCTCTGCGGCAAGTGAAGTTGTAACAACAGGAAGCTCACTTGACATGGCTTCTAAAATTTTATTTTGCATGCCTGCGCCAATAAACATGGGTGCTACAAACACACGGGATTCACAGTATGCCTCGCGTATGTCGTTCATCCAACCTGAAACAGTCACATTCTCGCTTGCCAAATTTTGAACGTCAGATGATGGGTTCGCTCCGGCAATGAGCACCGTGATATTTGGGAATTGCGATAATAATTTTGGAAGTATTTCTTCAACAAGAAATATGGCAGCAGCAATGTTTGGAGGGTAATTCATGTTACCAGCAAAAACAAGATCGTGTTTTTTGTTTTGATTGGAATTCTTGAAATGAAAGGTGTCCACACCATTGGGAACAATAGAAATATTCTTGTTGGAAGGAATTGCGAGTAGATTTCGATCTTGCTCTGAAATGATAGCGTGGTGTTTGAAATAATCGAAAATGCTTCGTTCGTATTTCTTCACGCGTTCATTTTCAATCTTCCAAAATATTTTCGAAATTCCTTTTTCCGTCTTTGCTCTTCGCATGGCCGCCGCGCTGAAGGCGTCCATGTAATCTAGCGTTTTATCGAATTGAAAGAGGTCTTTGACGTACTCCGAAGTTCGAATGAGTTGACAGTAAATGTGGTTGGGTTCAAATTTCTGAATGATAGTCTCAATCGCTCTTTTGTTTTTTCGTTCGAGGAAATATTCAACTTGAAAAGGTAGATTATGAAAGAGAGCGAAGAATAATCGGAAGGGTATTTTCCATTTTGAAATTTGTACAACATGAAATTCAGAAACCATTTCTTGAAGCACAGAGGTGTCAATGCGCTGAGAATTTTCATTCAAGCAGATGAGGCAAATTTCGTGAGATTCTGAAAGATGTTTTATTTGGTGGAAAATGCGGAGTTTATCTCCCTTTTCCAACGGATACGGAATGCGCGAAGTGAGCACTACGATTTTCATCTTTTTGGAAGGGATTTGATAAATTGAATAAGGGGTTGAATAATTTTTGAATTACTGTACGACTGTTCCATGAAAAGTTGTGCGTTTCTTCCTATTCTTTCGCGTTCTGCAGGGTCTTGCATGGCGCGCAACGCCTCAACCCATTCTTCAGGTGTTTCTGCGCGGTAGTATTCTTTTCTGTCGTCTACATCCAATCCACGAATTCCTTGCTCTGTAGAAATAACTGCAATGCCCATAGTGAAGGCCTCTAGTATTTTAATTCGAATTCCAGACCCAGATTGCAAGGGAACAAGCATGATCTGAAAGTTCCTTGCGAAAGCCTGTGCACTCTCAACTTCTCCCCACGAGACAATGCCGCTAATTTTTTTTTCATGAAGAGTAGGTGGCATTTTTCTTCCCGCGATGTGAAATTCAAAATTTGGAAATTCTTTTAATACGGTTGGAAGTGTATTCTCTATGAACCCGTTAATAGCTTCCAAATTAGGCAACCAATCCATTGATCCAATGTGATAAACCTTCAGGTCATTTCCAGTCATCTCAACGGGTTCTTGAATAGACATGGCCACAGGGAGCAAGTAGGAAGGTTTTTGAGAAAGCGCTCGTGTGAATTGCATGTCGTCGTAACTGATGCAGGCCACGCCGTCGACACTTCGCCAAGCTTCTATTTCCGCTTTGTATAATTTTTTACTGAGATAGGAAAGGTAAATTCTCTTGATGAAATTTTTCTCGCCAACAGCGAGCTTATCCCAAATTTGATGTTCAACATTGTGTGATCGAAGGATTACAGGCGTACTTACATTTCTGCGTATTGTGGGTAAATACGGAGTAGTGAAAATACTTTCTAAAATGATGCAGTCGTATTTTTCTTTTTGAAGTAATCGCGTTAGACGAATGTCAACATCGACCGAAAAAAAACGACTCAAATTGTAAGGATCTCGAGTCATGAAATTACAATACACATCCACTAAATTCATTTTAGTGTCAACGTATACTCCCTCAATGTCTGTTTTTCTTAAATATTCTTCAGGCATTGATTCAGGAAGAAAATCATGCTTGTCAGTGAATAGTGTTAACACTTTAACGCTATGCCCCGATTGAAGTAATCCAGTGGTAAGCGCATGAAAAGCAATGCAACCTCCGTCTGTTAGCGGCAGCGGCGGCTTTTGACAAATCTGAAGAAATTTCATACGTTCTCAGATTTGTTTTTATTTCCTTTTTTCTTGAAGATATTCCATTGCCACTTTCCTTCCATGCGCGCTCTGTACGTTATGAAAATTCCCATAGGAAGGGTAACAAAGGTCGCTAACCACATACCAATTTCAGGTTCAAGTATATTGCTTTTGGTCATCTTTTCGCCAGCAATGGTAAGCATTTCAAAGAGAATGAAAATTCCTAATGCAAGAATGGTTGGCCAGCCAATTCCTCCTTTGCGAATAATTGCGCCGAGGGGTGCTCCTATAAAAAAGAGAATGATGCATGAGAAGGCTAAGGTGAATTTTCTATGCCATTCAATCTTGTGACGGTTAATGAATTTGCTTCGATTCAGCAATTCTTCGTTCATGCCTTCAAGCGTTTTGGCTTGCTTGGCCTTGTTGTCGAGTGCTACGTTTTTCGAACTAGTTACAGCAGGTGCAGTGACATCTGAACTGTTGTTTTGATTGTTGGCTTGAAAATTTTGAATGGCCTTGTCCAGACTGTCTTTTTGAACTTCAAGACTGTCAATGGCATTGTCTAGCTGAGCAATTGTCATCATCTCAAAAGAGTTTCGAAAAACCTCTTCATCATTTTTTTGAAAAATGAGTGAGCTAAGATCTAGTCGAAGCACCATGCTTTCAAAATTACCAGCAACAAGGGGCATGTGCTTTTCCTTTTTATTCGATTGCATGGAAGCTTTCTTCGGTCTGTTGTTTTCTTCTTTCTCTTCGTATGTAACACCGTTCTTCAAGGTGAGAATAAGAAATCGTTTGTCTTCTGTTTCGCTCATATCGCCTTCTTTAGCGCGAATGACCGTTCGGTTTCCTAAATTCTGATTTCTATGATCGTAGATTAAAACATCCTTGAGCACGCCAGTTTCAATGTTCTTGTCAAGAACTCGAATGCTAATACCTTCAATGCCATTATAGAAAACACCGCTTTCTAAATTCAGTGTTGGTCTTTGTTGAACAATACTGAATAACAATGTTCTGAATTTCAAATTTGCAATGGGCCAAACGTTGTTTGCGAATACAAATGAGAAAACAGACAAGGCAACCATGAACACGACGAGCGGTCTTAAAATTCGACTAAGTGACATTCCCGCACTTTTCATGGCTGTCAACTCGTAATTTTCAGCCAGCGAGCCCATGGTCATAATACTTGACATAAGAATAGCTAATGGCAGAGCCATGTTTACAATTCGCGCACTGGCATAAATAAGCAGTTGCAGAAGGGTAAGCGGGTCAATTCCTTTTCCAACTAAATCATCTAGATAAACCCAAATGAATTGCATTTCGAAAATGAACATAGCAATTAAAAAGGTTATGATGAAAGGGCCAATGTAGGCCTTTAGGAGTAGTCGCGATATTTTAGGAAACAGAGTCAAGGAAGCAAAAATACTGACTATCTT
>CANIBZ010000041.1 GCA_947466425.1 Flavobacteriales bacterium | reverse complement strand
GACGGATCATGCGATATAGCGGGTTGCATTTATTCATCTTCCTCGAATTATAATCCAAATGCGAATTGGTACGACGGATCCTGTGTTGTGAATGGCTGCACAATTCCCACCGCCTGCAATTATTCGATTATTGCAACAGTGAATGATGGAAGTTGTATAATGCCTGTGACCTATTATGCAGATTCCGATTCTGATACTTTTGGAAATTTAAATTCAACACTCTCAGCATGTTCTCAACCTTCAGGATATGTAACCAATTCAACCGACTGCAACGATAGCAATAGCGCTATTCGGCCTACAGCAACTGAAATCTGTAACACGTTCGACGACGATTGCGATGGGCTCACCAATGAAGGAATCACATTCCTTACTTACTACGCAGACAGCGACGGTGATGGATTTGGAAATCCGAATGCAAGTTTGAGTGCCTGCTCTCCACCAGCGGGATATGTCACAAACAACAGTGATTGCAACGATGCGAATGCCCTTATAAAACCAGGTGCTGCCGAATTGTGCAACCTTGTCGACGACAACTGTAATGGTCAAGTGAACGAGGGCCTCGTATTCGCGAATTACTATATCGATACCGATCAAGATGGATTCGGTGCGGGAACGCCAACCAGTTCATGCACACCTATTTTCGGCAACTTCGTTACGAACAATTTGGACTGCAACAATAACAACGCGAACATTCGACCCAACGCTAGTGAAATTTGTAATTCAATTGACGACAACTGTAATACCCTTATTGATGACGGAATAACTTTCGTTAATTATTACATTGACACGGATGGTGATGGGTATGGAGCTGGAACAGCGATAAACTCTTGTTCAAGCCCCGGTGCAGGTTACGTCACAAACAACACCGATTGCAACAATACAAACGCAGCCATAAGACCCGGAGCAACAGAAATATGCAATGCTATTGACGATAACTGTAACAATTTAATCGATGACGGACTCACTTTCGTGAATTATTATATCGATACAGATTCAGATGGTTTCGGAGCAGGTTCAGCTACAAACTCATGTTCAAACCTAGGAGCAGGTTACGCTACAAACAACACCGATTGCAACAACAACAATCCTAATATTCGTCCAAACGCAATTGAAATATGTAATGCAACAGACGACAACTGTAATGGTCTTATTAATGAGGGGATTGTTTTTCTTACCTATTACCTCGATGCTGATAACGATGGATATTACCTTTCTTCCCTTAGCGCTTGCTCCTCTCAAGGAATCAATTACACCACTACTGGAGGTATTCTCGGAGACTGCAACGATTCCAATCCCACGGTAAACATAGGTGCAATAGAAATCTGTGGAAACGGAATCGATGAAGATTGCAATGGAATTGATCCTATTTGCATTATACCCGGATGTACAAATCCAATCGCTTCGAATTTCAACCCTCTAGCAAATCTTGAAAATGGAAGTTGCATTATTTATGGTTGCCTAGACTTGAATGCAGACAATTACAATCCTCTCGCGAACACCAGCGACCAAAGTTGCATATACTTCGGTTGCACTGATCCATTTGCCAACAACTTTGACCCTTCCGCGAATACAGACGACTTCAGCTGTGAATATAACACTGCAGCAATAGATATTTCTAACAGTACTTTATGCCTTTCAGATACTTTAATTGCATACAATCAAACCCAATACTCGCTTCTTGATTCATGCATTATTGATTTCGGCGACGGTACAATTTTAAATTATTGCGCCCCCTTTTATACACACCTATATTCAGACCCTAGCCTCTATTCTATTGAATTAACAATAATTCAGGGTTCCCAAATATCTTCAGCAACTGCACCTCCTATCATAGTATACAACTCACCTGCTGTTAGCAGCATCAATTTGAACTTTCCAAATCTATTTATTTCATCAGATCCAACCAATACAGTTCATTGGTTTTTCAACCAAACGCCCACCGAGTATACCGGACAATCCATTGACGCGGCGCAAGGATATACCGTAGATGGCTTTTACCATGTTCAAATCACAAATGAGTTCGGATGCACCAGTAACACCGACTCTATTTATTTCGTGATTCCAACTTATCAAACGTCACAAAATTCAACCTGCGGACCCAACGAAGTACTTTTTGAAAACACAACTGTTTCAAGCCAAACTTTAAATTGTCATTTCGAAAATTCAAATGTCACAGGAAATTATTTTTTCTCTCCTTATTCCTACTCAATGGCGGCGCCTGAGAACTTTACTGTGGTTGAAGTTTGCAGCGCTTTTGGGAACAATTACTATTCTTTGAATAATCTTCCTGTCGTGTCACATGCAATTCCAGCTACTCCTGTATTGAATTATAGTGCAAATGCAATTCAGGCAACAAATAACACTGGAAATAGCATTCAATGGTTCATGAATGGCGCACCATTAAATGTGAGTTCATCAGCTCAAAGCATAAGCACCTACTTCAATAACAATTTTCAAAACGGAAATTATTCAGCTGTTTACACAAACGAATTCGGTTGCACTTCCGACACAGGATATTATTTCGTTCTAGAAATCAATGCAACAGCATCCGTTTCTTCTGGTTGCTCTCCGCTTAGCACAACAATTACGAATAACACTTCCATATCGGCTGACATTCAATGTGAAATTCTTTTGCCTGGCCTAGACTATTCTCCAATAGGCGCTGCAATAGATTTTACATTCACCGACCCAGGAATTTACCAACCCACTTTATACTGTCATTCCGGAATTTATTCCAGCACCTTTATTCTTGATCCAATTACGGTGTTCAGCCATCCTATTGCTCCAGCCCTATCTTCCACATACGGACAAGTGAATGTAACAAACAACAGTCTTGGTTATAACGTTGCGTGGAACCTCGACGGGAATAATTTGAATTTATCATCGAACTCCATTTCAACTTTTATAAATGGAATTTTTGACAATGGATACTACGCTGCAACTTATACAGACGCTAACGGATGTATCACAACAGGAGTGCCTTTATTAGTTATTCAACCTAATTATAGTGTTATTACAGGAGAAGGTTGCGCGCCATTGATAGCTATGCTTTCCAATACCACTGATCCTATAGTTGGAATGACTTGCAACATTGCAAACGGAAATGGAGGGTCGAGTATTCCGTTCAACTCAACGGTACAATTAAATTACAATGACGCAGGTAACTTCGCTCCGGAAATGACTTGTTCGGTTGGAAGTATTTCAGGAACATTCAGCGACACTGCTATTACCGTGTTTAGCGATCCAACTGCACCTGCCTTAACTTCAACCTATGGACAAGTGACTGCAACAAACAACAGTTTTGATTATAACGTTTCATGGAGCTTAGACGGGAACAACTTGAATGCTTCAACAAACTCCATTTCAACTTTTATAAATGGAGTATACGACAATGGCTACTACGCTGCTACCTATACAGATGTTAACGGCTGCGCATCAACAAGCACACCTTTGCTGGTCATTCAACCGAATTACAGTGTTGTTGTTGGAGAAGGTTGCGGTCCTTTGGAAGCAGTGCTTTCCAACACCACTGATCCGGTTGATGGAATGATCTGCAGCCTTGCAGACGGAATTGGTTCAGCAAACATTCCATTCAATTCAACGGCTCAATTGAATTACAACGACGCGGGGAATTACGCTCCGGAAATGACATGTTCGGTTGGAAGTGTTTCGGGTACGTTCAGCAATGCTGTTATTACGGTTTTCCCCGATCCTATGACTAGCTCCTTGAGCTACAATGCTGGATTTATATCTGCAAACAATTTACCAGCGAACAATTCAATTGTCTGGACTCTCAATGGCACAAGCTTGAACATAAACACCAATCCTTTGAATATTGGAACAAGCAGTCTAAGTGGTTATTTCTTCGGAACCATAACCAACGAATTCGGTTGCACAGTAAACACTGATAGTCTTCTTCAAATCTTCCCTTCGTTTACACTTAGTTCTAACCAAGGGTGCGGACCATTAAGCGTTCAAGCAACCAACACAACACCTTCGTTCAATGGCATGACTTGCGTGCTTCAGACCAACGGAATAGAATACGGGCTGAATAATTCCAATACGTTGAACTACTCCATAGACGGAGCTTATACGACTTCTATTGCATGCACACTCGATGGCGCAACTTTTATTACCAGTGGACCCAATGTCATTGTATATCCAAATGCACCGGCTCCACTTCTGACTTCGGCTTACGGTGCAGTTTTGTGCTCGAACTGTGCAGGACTTACCACTCAATATTTCCTAGATAATGCAGCATTCGCTGCAGGCAGTAATGTGGTAAGCACGTTGCAAAATGGAGTTTATGAAAATGGTTATTACACCGCGCAATCAACTTCAACCCAAGGATGCTTGTCACAGATATCGCAACCCATTCTAGTCATTCAACCAGTACTAAACTATACGCCAAGCGAAGGATGTGCCCCTTTGCAAGCTTCTTTCGTAAATGCAACGGATGACATTACAGGGCTTTCATGCGAACTCTTCCTTGGCAACGGAAACGGAAATATTCCACTCTCCTATCTCGAATCCTATAACTTCAATTACACCACTCCGAATACCTACTCGCCCTACCTGAACTGCACATTGGGCAATACAAGTGTTAACAGTCCTGCCTCCAACCTGATCGTAAACGGAGGAACCTCACCTGCATTGGTTATTGAAAATGGATTTGTAACTTGTACCAACTGTGCTAATCAAGACAATGTAAATTGGATCATTGACGGAACACTGCTAGTTGATTCCTTATTAAGCATTCCAGATTCACTTGGACAATTCTTTTCTTGCGATTACATGAACGAATTTGGCTGCACCGCTAATTCATTCGTTCTTGCTATTACTGAAGAGATAAATACTTCTTTCAAACTTTTCCCAAATCCAACGAGAGACGTGCTTAATGTTTCTGGGTTATTGCCAGCCAGCACTATTGAAATAAGAGACACCCAAGGAAGGCTCATCTTCCGTGAATTAGGAAAAGGTAAAGTCAGAATCATCGATACGACTAATTTCTCTAACGGAATTTATACTATTTCAGAATCATCCAATAATATACTCCGAAGTGGCACGCTTTTGGTTAACCATTAGAGACTTTAAAAATTCTGACCGATATTTGAAAACTAACAATCAATAATATGAAAATCAATTTTACCCTTTTTGCTGCAGTGGCCTTCTTCTTAGGTCTTGCTGGATGTGCTGAAGCGCAGCCTTCAAAAATCACAACTTTCGGAGCACCGATGTTAACTCCAAACGAATTAGAACACAATTACGGTCAAGTGAAAAAAGGTGCTGACGGAAATTGCACATTCGAATTATCAAATACTGGAGATCAAAACTTAATTATCAGTTCTTGCCAAGGATCTTGTGGATGCACAACACCAAAGTGCGATCCAAACACCACAATTGAACCAGGTAAAACTGTTGCAATCACCGTTCACTACGATACCAACAGAATGGGTCCTTTCACAAAAACAGTTATGGTGAATTGGAACAATCCAGAAGCAAAACCTACCGTATTAACCATTAAAGGTGAAGTCATCGAATAATTCAAACTAATAAAAACTTCAATATGAAAAAAGTAATTTTCTCTTTAGCTATTGCAATCGGATTTGGAATCTCTGCAAATGCGCAAACACAGTTGGTAACCGGTCCAGCAATCACTGTTGACAAAGAAGTACATGATTATGGTACAGTTGCTTTCGGTGGAAACGGGGCATGTGAATTCAAAGTAACGAACTCAGGAACTGAGCCATTGACTTTGAGTAAGTGTAAAGGTTCTTGCGGATGTACAGTCCCAACTTGCGACACTACCCCTATCTTACCCGGTGGTTCATCAATCATTGCGGTGAAATACGATACTAAGCGTCCTGGACCTATTAACAAATCAGTTACCATCAACTCTAACGCGGTAAATGAGCCTGTTAAAGTTGTTCGTATCAAAGGAAATGTTGAGGCTGATCCAAACGCTCCTGCTCCTGGAACTCCAGGCGGTGCTCCTGTGAAAGAGCAAGGTGGTGCTCCCAACAACTAAGAAAATATCTATCATTAAAAAAGGTCTGAATATTCAGACCTTTTTTTATTTCACTAAATTCCTTCGTGAGATTATTTCCAACGAGCAATGACCGTTTCATTTCCTATTGTAACGTCGTCTATGTTCGCGACAATCTCAGTTCCTAGAGGGAAATACAAATCAACGCGACTTCCAAATTTGATGAAACCAAACTGATCGTTTGTCTTCAATTTATCCCCAGCATTTACATACCATACAATGCGTCTAGCTACAGCTCCTGCCACTTGGCGCAAAAGAACATCCTTCCCAGGGGCATGCTCAACAACAACAGTTGTACGCTCATTCTCGGTGCTACTCTTCGGGTGCCACGCTACTAAAAATAAACCCGGATGATATTTGAAGTACTTTACTTCTCCTGAACAAGGTGTCCAATTCGCATGCACATTCAACGGCGACATGAAAATTGAGACTTGAATTCGCTTCCCTTGGAAATACTCTGGTTCTTCCACCTCTTCGATCACCACAACTTTGCCGTCGCAAGGAGCAACCAATTCATTTTCATTGGCCCTATTCAAACGATATGGCAATCGGAAGAATTGTAAAAAAAGCAAGAATATTATTCCGCACGCAATAGCAGTTAGCACCCATATTAGCGCTGACTCAAACAATAAAAAAGCGCATCCTACAAGTATCGTAGACATTAACAACGTTCCACCTAAAATTTTAAATCCTTCCTTGTGAATAGTCATATTAAAATATTATCAGATAAATAATTACTAACGGCAAAGCTATAAGCAGGCCATCAAATCGGTCTAAAACACCCCCATGACCTGGTAACAATTTTCCAGAATCCTTAACACCTTTGATTCGTTTAATTTGTGACTCAATGAGATCTCCAACATTGGCAAACACAGCAACAATAATGGCTATAATTACCCAATCAAATCGTGGAAAAGTTGAAGGCATTAACGAAAACAAAAAATAACCCAATACAATTGCACATGTTGCTCCACCAATCAATCCTTCCCAAGTCTTTTTCGGAGAGACGGCTTCCAGTAATTTATGCTTACCAAAAAACTTCCCAACTAAATAGGCACCAGTATCATTGGCCCATAAAATTAAAAAGAAACCGAATGGCAGACGAGCGTCAAAAGAGCCATTCACTTGACTAAAATAAACCAAGAGAGTAAATGGCAAAACGGTGTAAATAAATCCCATTAAAAGGGTAGAAGTGTCGAGTATAAAACTAGCGCTTACCTTGATCATTTCAATCGACATGAATACCAACCACAGCACAGGTACAATCAGAATCCAACGCCAGTCTGTTCCATAAACCATTGAAGACGCCGACGTAAAATAAAAGACAATTGCCAAGCCCAAACCAGTTCTTCTTTGAAAGCGTCTCATTTGTGGATTTACCAAACGAACGAACTCCTGGAAACCCTTTGCAGCAAAAAAACCAAACAATATCGAAAAAGGCAGAATCCCTGCAAAAGCAGAGCCTACCACAACTAACGTAAATACAAGTCCAACTAAGGTCCTTAATAACATGTTACTCACACCTAATTCTCTTCAGTTGTTGAGGTTTCAGTTGTATCTGTAGACTGCTCTTCCTTCGATTCTTCTTCACTTGCACTAGCATTCTCTGGAACTTCAGCTACAACTTCATTAGCAGCATCAATCCGATCCTTTTCAATCTGAGCGGTTGTTTCGGCTTCGTCTATTTGCGTTTGGCGATCTATATAAGGTCTAATACCGAGAATTCTCTCTAAATCTTCTTTGAAGATTACTTCCTTCTCTAAAAGTAATTGAGCTAACTCCTCTAATTTCTCACGATTCTCAGAAAGCAAATGAATAGCACGCTGATAAGCCGCCTCAACCAATTTACTCACTTCTTCATCCATGGTGCGAGCTGTCTCATCACTGTATGGTTTTTGAAACTGATTCTCACCGGATGAGTCGTAATAACTCAAGTTTCCAATGCGATCATTCAATCCGTAAATTCCAACCATGGCGTAAGCTTGCTTGGTTACTTTTTCCAAATCGGAAAGAGCTCCTGTTGAAATTTTACCGAAGATTACTTGCTCGGCAGCACGACCACCTAGCGTTGCACACATCTCATCCAATATCTGATCTGTGGTGGTTATTTGTCTTTCCTCTGGTAAATACCATGCAGCTCCTAGTGATCTTCCTCTCGGAACAATGGTCACTTTAACCAATGGAGAAGCGTATTCCAATAACCAAGATGTTACCGCATGGCCGGCTTCGTGGAACGCAATGGCACGTTTCTCATTCGGAGTAATAATCTTATTCTTCTTCTCAAGTCCACCAATAATGCGGTCTACAGCTGCTAAGAAATCTTTTTGCTCTACAGTTGCTGCACCGTGACGAGCGGCAATAAGAGCTGCTTCGTTACAGATGTTCGCGATATCAGCTCCAGAAAATCCAGGAGTTTGACGAGCCAAAAAGTCCACATCTACAGCAGGATCCGTTTTAACGTTCTTCAAGTGAACATTAAAGATTTGAACACGTTCCTTAACGTCTGGCATGTCTACATAAATCTGACGATCGAATCGACCAGCGCGCATCAAGGCCTTGTCTAAAATATCTGCGCGGTTCGTCGCAGCAAGAATAATAATTCCCGAATTTGTTCCGAATCCATCCATTTCCGTTAGTAACTGATTCAGCGTATTCTCACGCTCATCGTTGCCACCAAAGTTTACATTCTTGCTTCTTGCACGTCCAATCGCATCAATCTCATCGATGAAAATGATAGCAGGTGCCTTCTCTTTCGCTTGACGGAATAAATCCCGAACACGACTTGCCCCAACGCCAACAAACATTTCCACAAAATCCGAACCTGACAAGGAGAAGAAAGGAACTTGCGCTTCCCCAGCAACGGCTTTCGCCAACAAGGTCTTTCCTGTTCCTGGAGGTCCTACCAATAAAGCTCCCTTCGGAATCTTAGCTCCTAACTCAGTATATTTCTTTGGATGCTTCAAGAAATCTACAATCTCTTCAACCTCCTCTTTTGCTCCTTCTAATCCAGCTACATCGGCGAAAGTCACATTCGTTCCTTTACCTTTTTCAAATAGCTGTGCTTTGCTCTTTCCGATATTAAATATCTGTCCACCTCCTCCACCACCACCGCCGCCCATGCGACGCATAATAAATGTCCAAGCGGCAATCATAACTCCCAAGGCAATTAACCACCATAATAAACTCTGAGCCGTTTCATTTGGAGGTTGAAATTTCACTTCGAAATTATGGACTGGACCTAACGCATGCAACTCGTCAATAAAGTGCTCACTCGGAGGAATATTAAACCAAAAGTCACTGCCCTGACGTGTGCCCATCACACCTTTTTGCTCAGGGTATTGACCTTTCAAATTCGCTTTTCCAAGAGAATCTAAATAAACTTTTCCCGTTGAGCCGTTGTATTCAACTCTAGCAATGTAATTACTTTCAGCCCAAGACTTCACCTGCGCGTAATTCGTTTCAGACCCATCGGAACTGCCATTGAATACCATTAATCCAATCAATACAATCGCTATTACCGCGTAAATCCAATAAAAACTAAATCCACCCTTCATGGGATTGTTAGGTCCCGCAGGCTTTTTATTATTCTGATCACTCATCTTTTTTCTTAGCTATTTTCTTAGTTACCACTTTTGGTTTTACTGCTGCTTTGGGTTTAGCCGCTGCTTTCACTTTAGGTTCTGCTTTCGCTTTTGGCTCTGCTTTAGGCTTAGCCGCTGCTTTCACTTTAGGTTCTGCTTTCGCTTTTGGCTCTGCCTTAGGCTTATCCGCTGCTTTTACTTTGGGTTCCGTTTTCACTTTAGGCTCCGCCTTAGTCTTAGGCTCTGGCTTTGCTTTCTTCGGTAATGCCATAACATTCGCATCGGCCCACAAGCCTTCAATGTCATAATGCTCACGCATGGGCTCGTAAAACACATGGACAATGATGGTGAAATAATCCATAAGTACCCATTGTGCATTGCGCACACCCTCTACTCTGCGAGGTCTTTCGTCCAATTCTTTCCGAGTGAAATTTTCGGCACTTCGCGCAATCGCTTCAACCTGAGTTGTGCTGGTTCCTGTGCAAACAATGAAGTAATCGGCAATTGCCGCTTCAATGTTTCGCAAATCAAGAATCTTGATATCGTGACCTTTTACTTCTTCAATTCCGTCAATAATGGAAAGTAACAATGCATCTTCGCTACTTTTATCCGCTGCTTTTTTCTTCATTTTTTATTCTTCTGTAGCAAAGGTATTCCGCTACGGCGTAATTTCGTTGTAATCTTTAAGTTTTCTGCATTGAAAGAGTCCATGTTTGAACAAACCCCACATTTCCATTTCGAGCAGCTCGACAGCACAAACAACTATGCTTCCACAATTGCAAAACTGCCAGAAACCCTGAGTGGTACTGCCATTACTACCGATTTTCAGTTGGAAGGAAGGGGGCAGCGTGACAATAAATGGCTGGCAGAACCGGGAAGTTCCTTCCTCGGCACCATTATTTTAAAAGTCCCATTCAAGCCGGAAGAAATCTTTTATCTCAGCAAATGGGCTGCTCTTCAAGTAGCAAAAACGCTCATTCAACATAACATTCTGTGCGTCTCAATCAAATGGCCGAACGATATTTTTGTTGAAGGAAAAAAAATCGGAGGTATTCTCATTGAAAATTCTTGGAGCGATCAGCAGCTTCATTATTCTTTAATTGGAATCGGAATAAATATTACGAATCAACACCTCGAAAATGCGACTTGTATTTCAAATCACACAATTGAGATCCCAACTGCACCATCCTTTTTAAAGACCCTTCGAAATCATATGTCAGGCAATTTATTTCTGTTGGAAGAAAAAAAATGGCTCGAAATAGATTCACAATACCATCACCTGCTTTTTCAGAAAGGTGAAATCAAAAATTATCAAATCGCAAAAGACCAATCTAACTTCTCCGGAAAAATAATTCGTGTGGAAGCCGATGGAAAACTGATCGTAGAAACTGATAGCCAATCTTGCTTAGGTTTCTACATGAAAGAAATCACATTTTTATAATTCTTCTTGAAGGAAAGTAGACTTACCTTCATTCTGTTAATACACCTACATGAAAACAATTAAGAGAATTGCCGTTTTAGGTTCAGGAATCATGGGCTCGCGAATTGCCTGCCACTTCGCGCAGTGCGGAATTCCAGTTTTACTGTTAGACCGAATTTCAGACGACGAAAAGGACAAGAATAAAATCGTGAACGATTCACTGAAAAACGCGCTTCAAGCCTCACCCTCGCCCATCTATTCGAAGAAATTTGCATCACGAATTACGACTGGGAATTTCGACGATAATTTGAAAGATATTTCCAATTGCGATTGGATCATGGAAGTCATTATTGAAAAGCTCGAACCGAAACAAACGCTCTTCGAAAAAGTAGAGCAATTCAGAAAACCCGGAAGCATTGTTTCAACCAATACAAGCGGCATTCCCATTCATCTCATTGCTGAAGGAAGAAGCGAAGATTTCAAAACGAATTTCATTGGAACACACTTCTTCAATCCGCCACGTTATTTGCGATTGTTGGAAATCATTCCAATCCAAGAAACCAATTCAGAACTTATTTCATTCCTGAAAGAATTTGGAAGTCTTAAACTCGGTAAGGAAGTCGTGTTGTGCAAAGACACTCCTGCCTTCATCGCTAACCGCATTGGCGTATTCAGCATTCAAGCTTTGCTGCACAGCATAAAGGAATTGGATCTCACCGTTGAAGAGTTAGACAAGCTCAGCGGAACCATTATGGGCAGACCGAAGTCTGCAACGTTTCGCACGTGTGACGTAGTTGGATTAGACACATTGGTTCACGTGGCAAACGGACTTTTCGCTGTTGCGAAATTAGATGAACAACATGCGTTGTTCGCCTTACCCGAATTCATTCAAACCATGATTACCAATCAATGGTTAGGCGATAAAACGAAACAAGGATTCTATAAAAAAACAAAAGGAGAAAACGGAGAGAAAGAAATCCTCGTGCTCGATTTAAACACACTCGAATACCGCAAACAAAACAAAGTGAGATTCGCTTCTTATGAGGCTGCTAAACTCATCGACGATCTTCCTTCAAGACTTCAACATTTATACAATGCAAACGATAAAGCAGGAGCGTTCTACAAGAAAATGTTTCATTCACTCTTCAGTTATGTGAGTTTCAGAATGAATGAAATTGCAGATGAGTTGAAAGACATAGACGCTGCATTGCGTGCAGGATTCGGATGGGAATTAGGTCCATTCGAATTGTGGGACACACTCGGTTTCGAAATTTGTCTTTCAAACATGTTGAAGGAAGGATATACGGTTGCACCGTGGATTCATGACATAAAAAAAAATGGATTCACCTCATTCTACAAAAACACAGAAAATCCAGAACAATTCCTTCCAACAGAAAACAAATACGGTTTCATTCAAAGAAGCGAACAAGCGCGTTCGTTGGATTCGTTTAAAGAAATTATTTGGACCAACAGCGCGTGTATTGTTCGACACATTGGTGATGGGATTTTAGCGCTTTCGTGGAAATCTAAAATGAATACAATTGGTGGCGAAGTGCTTGCTGGAATTAATAAAGCCATTGACCTTGCAGAAGAAAAATACAACGGACTTGTCATCTACAATCAAGGAGATAATTTCTCTGCTGGTGCGAACGTAGGAATGATCTTCATGTTCGCTGTAGAGCAAGAATACGAAGAACTCGACATGGCCGTTCGCTATTTCCAAAAGACTGTCATGCGCTTGCGTTATTCGAACATACCGGTTGTAGTTGCTCCGCATGGCTTAGCGCTTGGTGGTGCATGCGAAATGTCCATGCATTCAGATGCAACCGTTGCACATGCAGAAACATATATGGGACTGGTTGAAATGGGTGTGGGCGTAATTCCAGGTGGAGCGGGAACGAAAGAATTTGCATTGCGTGCTTCTGATGAAATGAAAGAAGGAGACATTCGTTTGAATGTTCTTCGAAATAGATTTTTAACGGTAGGTCAAGCGAAGGTGGCAACCTCTGCAGAAGAAGCTTTTGAATTGGGGTACTTAAGCAGAGAAAAAGATGAAGTGTGCATAAGCCGCGCCCATCAGCTCATGCGTGCGAAAGAAGTTTGTTTGAACTTTCATCATGCCGGATACTCGGCACCACAAGAACGCAAAGACATAACGGTTTTAGGAAACGAAGGATTAGGAATTGTATACGCCGGTGCTTCTTCCATGAAATCTGGAAATTACATTTCAGAGCACGATCAACTCATTAGCGAAAAATTGGGATACGTGATGTGCGGTGGTGATCTTTCAGCACCCACAAAAGTGAGTGAGCAATACTTGCTCGATTTAGAGCGCAAAGCATTTCTCGAATTGTGCATGCAACGTAAATCGTTGGAGCGCATGCAGAGCCTTATCAAATCAGGAAAAATTTTAAGAAACTAATTCCATGAACGCATACATAGTTGGGGGTTACAGATCTGCTGTTGGCAAAGCGCAAAAGGGAATGTTCAAGTCCATGCGCGCCGACGAACTTGCGTCGCAAGTCATTCAACATTTAATGAAAGACTTTCCGCAAATAGACAAAGATGAGATTAGTGATGTCATTGTTGGAAACGCCACACCTGAAGCAGAGCAAGGGTTGAACATTGGGCGTATGATTTCGTTGATGGGATTGAATACGGAAAAAGTTCCAGGCATGACCGTGAACAGATATTGTTCAAGCGGATTGGAAACAATTGCTCTTGCTTGCGCAAAGATTCATTCGGGAATGGCCGATTGCATTATTGCCGGAGGTGTTGAAACCATGTCGCCCATTCCCTTCGGAGGATGGCGCATTGTACCGCATCCGAAAGTTGCAAAGTCTCATCCCGACTGGTATTGGGGAATGGGATTAACCGCTGAAGCGGTGGCAAAAGAATACAAAGTCTCTCGCGAGCAGCAAGACGAATTCGCTTTTCATTCACATCGAAAAGCCTTGGAAGCCATTGCAAATGGACATTTCGCAAATGGCATAGCTCCCATAGAAGTGGAAGAGATTTTTCTCGATGAAAAAGAGAAAAGACAAATTCGAAATACAACCGTAACTATCGACGAAGGGCCTCGTGCAGGAACGACTATTGAAGCACTTTCAAAATTGAAACCTGTGTTTGCGCTAGACGGAACAGTTACTGCGGGTAACGCTTCGCAAACGTCAGATGGCGCGGCTTTCGTCATGGTATGTTCGGAGGACTTCATGAAAAAACACAACCTCACGCCCATTGCACAATTGAAAAGTTATTCGGTTGCAGCACTCGCCCCAAGAATCATGGGCGTTGGTCCAATCTACGCGATTCCAAAAGCACTTCACGCTGCGGGACTCACACAAAGCGACATTCATTTATTCGAATTGAATGAAGCCTTCGCATCGCAAAGTGTTGCGGTAATCAATCACTTGGAACTAGATCCTTCACGCACAAACATTAACGGCGGAGCCATTGCATTGGGACATCCGCTTGGTTGCACGGGAGGGAAACTGACTGTTCAATTATTGAACGATTTGAAAAGACGAAACGAGAAATACGGCGTTGTAACCATGTGCGTAGGAACAGGTCAAGGCGCTGCTGGAGTATTCGAAAGATTTTAATAAAATAATAGTATGAAACCAATTACAGGTGGAGAATTTTTAATTCGCAAAACAACATCATCAGAAATTTTCATTCCTGAAGAATGGAGCGAAGAACAAATGATGATGAAGCAGATGTGCGACGATTTCGTGAATAATGAAATCACGCCTATCCTCGACCGACTCGACAATTTGGAAGAAGGACTCATGCAGTCTGTTCTTCACAAAGCAGGAGAATTAGGTTTGCTTGGGCTCTCAGCTCCTCAGGAATTAAATGGTATGGGTATGGATTTTAAAACCACCATGCTCTGCACCGAAATGCTCGGAGCAGGACATTCCTTTTCTGTTGCCTATGGTGCGCATACGGGAATTGGAACCTTACCCGCGCTCTATTATGGAAATACGGAACAGAAGAAGTTATTCGTTTCGAAATTAGCAACCGGAGAATGGTTCGGCTGTTATTGCTTAACTGAACCGAATTCGGGAAGCGACGCGAATTCAGGAAAAACAAAAGCTACGTTAACGGAAGACGGAAAGCATTATAAAATTTCCGGACAAAAAATGTGGATCACGAATGCGGGGTTTGCAGATGTGTTCACCGTATTCGCAAAAATTGAAGACGATGAAAATCTTACTGCATTCCTTATTCACAAAGACATGCCAGGCATCACCTTGAATCCAGAAGAAAAGAAAATGGGAATCAAGGGTTCTTCAACACGTCAAGTCTTCTTCAACGACGTTCTCGTTCCAATAGAAAACATGCTAAGCGATCGTCAGAATGGATTCAAAATCGCTGTAAACATTTTGAACATTGGACGCATAAAATTAGCCGGAGCTGTTATGGGCGGTGCGAAAGCAACCGTAACAGACGCTTTGGAATATGCCATTGCTCGCGAGCAATTCGGTAGATCAATTTCAAAATACGGAGCCATTCGCCACAAATTAGCAGAGATGGCCATTCGCTGTTACGCAACAGAATCTGCTTTGTATCGCGCTACTCAAAACATTGACGATGCCATAGGAGGATTAGCAGAATCAGGAATGGAAAAAGGAGCGGCCGTGTTAAAAGGAATAGCCTCATTCGCTCCTGAATGCGCAATACTCAAAGTGTATGGCAGTGAAACGTTGGACTACGTTGTAGACGAAGCCGTACAGATATATGGCGGAATGGGATACAGCGCTGAATCGCGCGTAGAACGAGCTTATCGCGATTCGCGGATCAATCGAATTTTCGAAGGAACAAATGAAATCAATCGCATGCTCATCGTTGACATGCTTTTGAAAAAAGCCATGAAAGGCGAATTGGATTTAATGACACCTGCCATGAATGTGGCGAATGAATTAATGTC
>CANIBZ010000040.1 GCA_947466425.1 Flavobacteriales bacterium | reverse complement strand
TTTTTAGTTAGGTACTTGAAAGACGTGACAATCTATTTTAAGTTGCCTACTAGCCACGCATTCACAGACTGATAATTCTCAATTTTTACACTCTTGGTCTGATTCTTTCGAATACGAACTAACTTTACAACCATGCGGAAAGCACTACTCTTACTAATCATTATTCAACTCTCGAGCTTGGGCTTGTTTGCTGGGGGATTACTAACAGAGCTCTGCCGCATTCCTTTACTCATCGAGCATTTCGAGGAGCATGAAAAAAAGAACCAAGAAATTTCATTCCTTACTTTTCTAAACGAGCATTATTCTCAAAACGATTCAAGTGATAGCGAACACGGAAACCTTCCTTTCAAATCGCACATGCACGCATCATCCATTCTATTGGCGCTTGATTTAAAAAACAGGCAATCCGAACCGGTTGAATTCATCGAAGCTCAATCCTTTGTATTTCCATCTTCTATTGGAAATGAAGTGAACACCGTTATTTCAGTGTTCCAACCTCCGCAGTAAAATTACTGATTGCGCAAGCCTTGCGCACCCACTTTTTCTAGGCTTCTCAAAAGGAAGCGAATTCATTATTCAAACTATTTATTATGCTCTCAAGAATTATTCAATTCTCGGTTGGAAACAAACTTATCATAGGAATTCTCACGCTAGCTCTTATTGGTTGGGGAATCTATGAAGTAACGCAACTTCCTATAGATGCGGTTCCAGATATAACCGACAACCAAGTACAAATCATAACCGTTAGTCCTGCGCTTGGTGCGACAGATATTGAGCGTGTCATTACTGTTCCCATTGAACAAGGAATAAGCAACATTCCCGGAAGGAAAGAATTGCGTTCATTCTCTCGCTTTGGCCTATCGCTCATTACCATTGTTTTCGATGAAGAAACAGATGTGTATTGGGCGCGTCAGCAAATTGCAGAGCGACTTCAGCAGGTGCAGGCCAACATTCCTGCGGGTATTGGTAAACCTGAAATGGCGCCTGTTACCACAGGTCTCGGAGAGATTTACCAATACACCGTTCGTCCTGCCCCTGGCTATGAAAACAAATATTCACTCAGTGAATTACGTACCATTCAAGACTGGTACATCCGTAAGCAATTGCTTGGAACTCCAGGCGTAGCTGATGTTTCAAGCTTTGGAGGAAATTTGAAGCAGTATGAAATTGCAGTGCAACCCCAATGGATTGCAGCGCGCGGAATTACGCTCGAAAATATTGTAAAAGCGGTAGAGCAAAACAACAGTAACACAGGAGGATCATACATTGAAAAAGGTCCGCAAGCACTTTTCATTCGAACAGAAGGATTAACGCAATCGATGAACGATTTGGAATGGATCGTCGTGGGTTATCAAAACGAAACTCCTATTTATTTGCGCGATGTGGCCACTGTTCAAGAAGGAAAAGCCAATCGATTTGGTGCCATGTGCTACAACGATGAAGGCGAAACGGTTGGCGCTGTTGTAATGATGTTGAAAGGAGCCAACTCGTCTATTGTGATTGAAGATGTAAAAGCGCGCATGCAGGAAATTAAAAAAACACTTCCTGAGGGAATTGTTGTTGAGCCATTTTTAGACCGGACAAAAATGGTGAACAACGCTATTCATACCGTTGAAGCTAATCTTATCGAAGGAGCGCTTATTGTCATTTTCGTTTTAGTGTTGTTCCTTGGGCAGTTTCGTGCAGGTTTGTTAGTTGCTTCAGTAATTCCGCTGGCCATGCTGTTTGCAGTGGGTATGATGAATTTATTTGGTGTAAGTGGAAACCTAATGAGTTTGGGGGCGATAGATTTCGGAATGATCGTAGACGGCACCGTGATCATTATTGAAGCCGTCATGCATCAACTTACACATCACAAGAAATGGAAGGAACGGCAGGCATATTCACAAAATGAAATGAATGATGAAGTGAAAAGCGCTTCAAGTCGCATTTTGAATTCCGCAGTATTCGGACAACTGATTATTTTGATTGTGTACTTGCCATTGTTAACGTTATCGGGCATAGAAGGAAAAATGTTTAAGCCCATGGCGCAAACATTAATTTTCGCAATTATTGGCGCATTCATTCTTTCGTTGACCTATGTTCCAATGATGGCCTCTTTGGTTCTTCCAAAGCAATTGAAGAGCACTAAGGTTTCTTTTTCAGACCGCATGATGATTTTCATTGAAAGAAACTACCAGCATTCGCTTGCGCGAATTTTTAAACGTTCGAAAATGGTCATTCTTCTTACTGTGTTCATTTTCATTTGTGCCGTATTTACTTCTACGTTGCTCGGAGGAGAATTCATTCCTAAATTGGAAGAAGGTGATTTCGCAGTTGAAACGCGCGTGCTAACCGGAAGTAATTTGAACACCACGATTGAAACTTCGCAGAAAGCAACTCACTTATTGCTTCAAAAATTTCCTGAGATTGAAAAGATCGTAACGAAGATTGGAAGTGGAGAGATTCCAACAGACCCCATGCCTATGGAAGCCGGCGACATGATGATTATTTTGAAGCCAAAGAGTGAATGGACATCGGCGAAAACATTTGACGAGTTGGCTGAAAAAATGGGTGAAGAAGGTAAGAAAATTCCTGGTCTTACACTCGGGTTTCAATATCCTGTTCAAATGCGATTCAATGAATTAATGACCGGAGCAAGACAAGACGTAGTCTGCAAAATTTACGGTGAAGACTTAGACACCCTCACGCATTACGCATCGAGAATTTCGGCTATTGCCGAGGGTATTGAAGGTGTGAAAGACATCTACGTTGAATCTGTCACAGGAATGCCTCAAATGATTGTGAAACTAAAAAGAGATCAGTTAGCCAAATATGGTATTACAGTGGACGAGGCCAATGCTTGGATTGAAACTTCCTTTGCTGGAAAAACAGCAGGATCTGTTTATGAAGGTGAAAAAAAATTCGACATTGTTATTCGTTCCGATGAAAATTTCAGAAACAAAACAGAGGATGTTCTTCAAATGATTGTCACCAATCGAAACAATGTAGCCATTCCGCTTTCAGCTATAGCAACCATTGAAGAAACAGACGGCGTGAATCAAGTACAGCGTGAAAATACGCGCAGGCGAATCATCATTGGATTCAACGTCCGCGGAAGAGACGTGCAGTCGGTTGTTCAGGATTTAAAAAACAAAGAAGAGAAGGATATTAAATTCCCAGATGGATATAGCATTAACTACGGCGGAACTTTTGAAAATCTGACTGCTGCTAAAGCTCGATTATCTATTGTTGTGCCTGTTGCATTATCCATGATTTTTTTGCTTTTGTATTTTGCCTTAGGAAGTATTAAAGATAGTTTGCTCGTTTATACAGCTATTCCTCTTTCCGCCATTGGCGGAATATTTACCTTATTCATTACAGGGACTAACTTCAGTATTTCAGCTGGAGTAGGATTCATAGCGTTATTCGGAGTTGCTGTCTTGGAAGGAATTCTTATGATTGCTGAATTCAAACGTTTAGAAATTGAAGGATGGACTGACTACAAAAGAATTGCAGCACAAGGAACAAAAATTCGTTTGCGTTCTGTGTTGATGACCGCGCTTGCGCCATCTCTTGGATTCATTCCAATGGCCGTATCACAAGGCGCTGGGGCTGAAGTGCAGCGTCCGCTTGCGCTTGTTGTAATTGGAGGATTGATTTCAGCAACAATACTAACACTCTATGTTCTTCCTATTCTATACGTTTGGCAGCGAAACAGAGAGTCTCGAAAACGAATAGCAATTCCAGCAGCTATCATTCTAGCACTGCTTTCTATTTCTTCGGCACAAGCTCAACAAAAAGTAAGTATAGAGGACTTGATTGCTTCCGCAGAAAAGAATAATTTATCCATTCAAGCCGCAAAGCTTTCCTTCGAATCGGAAAGTAAAAAAGCAAGCGTCTATCGCAATTGGTCTCCACTTTCTGTAAGCAATGAATACGGCAATGTAAACAGTGCTGCTCTAGATCATCGCATCTCTATTTCAGAAGCGTTTCATTTACCTGGATATTCTGCTGCACTAAATAACCAGCAGCAACTCACGGTAAACAAAGCCGAAGAACAAATTCTTCTAACAAGAAAAGAAGTCTTTCGGTCTATCAAACAATCGTATTACACGCTTGCAATTCTTTCCAGAAAAATTTCGCTTGTAAACGAGAATATTGCACGAATAAAGCAAGTTGAAGTTTTAACGAACAAGCGCATTGAGTTGGGCGATGAAACCAGCTATGCCAAACTTGTGGTTGAACAGCAAAGGGTTCAATTGGAACAAATGCTACTTCAATTTCAACTTGAAAAAAATCAAGAAACTTATACCCTTCAACAATTGGTTGGATGGGGCGGAACTTTGGCTATTCAAGAAGATCAATATGAGTTTCCGTATTCATCTAACGGCAAAGATGATTTTATTAACTCCGAAATTCGTATTGCAAAACTCGAGCAAGAATTCATTCAATCCAATGCAGCAATTCTTCAGCAACAGAAGAAACCAACACTTGAATTTTCATTGAACAACATGTCAATCATTGGCTACCAAAACATAACAGGAACCGATGATTACTATGGTCCTTCCAGCAGATTTACATCGGTGGGCGCGGCCATTGTTCTTCCAACTGACAGGAAAAAACAAAATGCTTATTTAGCTGCAAACCGCATGGACTTCGACATTCAACAGCTTAAAACCAATTTGCTCATTCAACAATTCAATGTAAGATTGAACACGCTGTATGAGCAACTTAGGCAAGTGAATGAGCAAATTCAAGGACTTCAAAAATGGTCGAATGGCTCAGAACAAGCACAGACAATTTCAACACAATTAACCAAACAATTCGAAACGGGAAACGTGAACTTCATGGAATGGTCTTGGAACCTTCAAAATTTGATGCAGATGCAACTGAGCTATTGGTCTGCCCTTCAACTTAAAAACAACACCGTCATTGAAATTGAATTCATTAAAGAAAAATAACACTATGAAACGAATACTTCCCCTTCTTCTTCTATTCGCAGCATGCAGCATCGCGCCTGAAGAGCAAAAGAAAGAAACCGCTGTGCAAACGCAGGTTCAACTTTCAGCAGAGCAATTAGCACAAATAACTGTGGTGTCAGAAACACCGCAGCAACTGCCCATTAACCGAACCGTTCAAGGAACGGCAACGGTTGAAGTGAATGCGAATGAACGCATTCAAGTAACATCTCCTTTTGGCGGATATGTGGTTTCAAGCAACGTCATTCCCGGACAGCAAGTTAAAGTTGGGCAAGTTTTGGGCGTTATTGAAAACCCTGAATACATTGTCCTTCAACAAGATTATTTGTTGGCTAAAAATGAATTCGAGTTGCTTGAAAAAAATGCGAAGAGACAAGAAGAGCTTGCGGCTTCACATGCCACCAGCGAAAAGAATTTCGAAGAAGTAAAATCTGCAGAGCAGTCGGCTCTTATTCGAATGATGAGCTTAAAAGAAAAATTAAATCTACTCGGAATTCGTGCAGATAAACTTACCGCGAATACCATTTCTTCGAAAGTGAGTGTGGTTGCGAAAAACAACGGTGTTGTTTCCGCAGTGAACGCCTCTGTTGGAAGCTACATAGCGGCAGATGCGGTTTGGATGAGCTACGTTGGAACTGAAAATCCAATTGCAAAAATTATCGTTTTCGAAAAAGATCTTCCCTACATACGCGTTGGACAACCCGTTCTTCTTACCGATTTAATGAATGCTTCAAAAACTATTTCTTCCACCATTCAATTCATTCAACCTACTGTTGATGGTAATGGTAAGATTGAAGTGATCTGTGCGTTAACCGGAAACGCTGCTGTTCCAGGATCAGTTTGGAATGCAGATATTACTACACCGAACTCGAGTGGTTGGATAGTTCCGAAGGAAGCTATTATTCAATTTGAAAAAGAAAATTATGTTTTTATTGATAAAGGAAACGGATTGTTTGAAATGACTGCAGTAAACCTAGGGTATACGAATAACACACAAGCAGAACTTCTTTCGGCAGATGCGCTGAAAGACACGAAGATTGTGGTGAAAGGTGCCTACAACATTTTCATGCAATTGAAGAACAGCTCTGAAAAATAAGTATTAAATTCACACTCCCATGAACGTTAAAACCATTCATTCCTTCGACGAAATACAACGGATTCTCACAGAAGAAGTTCTCATGCATTCTGCAACCTTCATCTTGTGCGACTCTAACACCAATGAACATTGTGTTCGATTCCTTTTGGAAACGATACCAGCTTTGAACGAAGTTCCTATTATTGAAATTCCGGCAGGAGAAGAAAGTAAATCCATTGAAATAGTTGGGCAGTTGTATGAAGAATTGCTTCATCACAACGTAGACAGACAATCGCTTCTTCTTAATGTGGGTGGCGGCGTTATTTCAGACATTGGCGGATTCGTAGCTTCTACTTACAAAAGAGGAATAGACTTCATGAATATTCCAACCACTGTTATGGCGCAAGTAGATGCTGCCATGGGCGGAAAGTGCGGAATAGATTTAATGGCTGTGAAAAACGCCGTTGGACTTTTTAGCTGGCCGAAAAGCGTTCTTGTTTTTACTGGATTCCTCAATACTCTTCCTGAAAAAGAATTGAAATCGGGATTCGCTGAAATGCTCAAACATGCGCTTATTGCCGATGCCGAATATTGGGAAGCTCTATCTCATGTAAATTCAAATGAAGCCTCGCATATTGCCGTTTTCGTAAAACGTTCGAATGAAATAAAATCCGAGATAACCAAGGCTGACCCGAACGAACGTTCGGTTCGAAAAAAATTGAATTACGGACACACGGTTGGACATGCCATTGAATCTTTCTTTCTAGCAAAATCTGAACCCATAACACACGGCAATGCTATTGGGTGGGGTATGATTCTAGAGAATAGAATTGCAGTTCAAATGGAAATTCTCAACCCATCCTTGGCTCAAACTATTGAGAATCGCATTCTCGGAATTTTCGATCCTCTGCCTTCCTTTAACAACGAAGAACAAGAACAGGTTTTTGAATTCATGCTGAACGATAAAAAAAATAAGAACGGTGTATTTCACTTTTCACTTATTCCAGAAATTGGGGATTGTTTAATACAAGTTGAAGTGAGCGAAGAAATAGCTCGCAAGGTAATTTCCGTTTAATCGATATTTTCCCGTTGAAGTTGAGGGGAGGTGCTTAAATTTGCACCTTCATTCAACACACATGGAAATTCCAAGCAAATACTCTCCAAACGAGACGGAAGACCGCATTTACGCAATGTGGCTAGAGAAGAAGGTTTTTAAATCTCTTCCTAACGACAAGCCTGCGTACACCATTGTTATTCCTCCGCCAAACGTCACAGGTGTATTGCACATGGGACACATGTTGAATAACACCATTCAAGATTTACTTATTCGTCGTGCACGTATGCGCGGGTTCAACGCTTGTTGGGTGCCGGGTACCGACCATGCCTCTATTGCTACGGAAGCGAAAGTGGTTCAGAAACTACGCAAAGAAGGAATTAAGAAATCAGATCTTTCTCGCGATGCGTTCATGGAGCACGCGTGGGAATGGACACACAAGCACGGTGGAATTATTTTAGATCAATTGAAGAAGTTGGGTGCGAGCTGCGATTGGGATCGTACGCGTTTCACCATGGATCCGAAATATTATGAAAGCGTAATCGACTGCTTCATTGACCTTCACAAAAAAGGAAAAATCTATCGCGGCGAACGCATGATCAACTGGGATCCAGCAGCGCTAACCGCCTTATCAGACGAAGAAGTAATACACAAGGAAATACAATCGAAATTGTATTTCTTGAAATATCAAATTGAAGGAACCACCGAATTCTTAACTGTTGCCACTACACGTCCGGAAACCATTCTAGGCGATACCGCTGTTTGCGTGAATCCGAAAGACGAGCGCTACACACACCTTCACGGAAAGAAAGTTATTGTTCCTTTGGTGAACCGCGCTGTTCCTGTCATTGCAGATGAATATGTTGAAATAGAATTCGGAACGGGTTGCTTGAAAGTAACTCCTGCTCACGATCAAAATGACTTTATGTTGGGTGAAAAATACCAGCTCGAAGTGATAAATATGATGAATGCCGACGGAACCATTTCCGAAGCAGGAGGCATGTATGTGGGTCAAGAGCGCTTCGCCGTTCGTGATCAAATTGCGAAAGATTTAGATGCTGCCGGATTGCTAGCCAAGACGGAAGAGCACCTCAATAAAGTTGGATATTCAGAACGCACAGATGTGGTAATTGAACCACGCCTTTCGTTGCAGTGGTTCGTTGACATGAAAGACCTAAGCAAGCCTGCTTTGGAAAACGTAATGAACGACACCATTCGTTTCTTCCCTCCAAAATTCAAAAACTCGTATCGCAATTGGATGGAGAACATCAAGGACTGGTGTATCTCTCGTCAATTGTGGTGGGGACATCGCATTCCGGCGTTCTACGCCCCTGATGGAAGTTTTGAAGTTGCGAAAAATATCGAAGACGCTGTAGCACAGTTTCAAGCCAAAGGTGCTTCATGGAGTGCTGCAGATTTGAAGCAAGACGACGATGTGTTGGACACTTGGTTCAGCTCTTGGTTGTGGCCAATAAGTGTGTTCGACGGATTCTATTCGAAAGAAGAATTAGACTACTACTACCCTACTGCAGATTTAGTGACGGCTCCAGAGATTATGTTCTTCTGGGTTGCAAGAATGATTGTTGCAGGATATGAATACGTTGGAAACTTCCCTTTCAAAAACGTTTATTACACCGGTATCGTTCGCGACAAGCAAGGAAGAAAAATGAGCAAGTCGTTGGGTAACTCACCCGATCCGATTGAACTCATGCAACAGTTCGGAGCAGACGGTGTTCGTGTTGGAATGTTGCTTTCATCTCCTGCAGGAAATGACCTTCCATTCGATGAATCGTTGTGTGAGCAAGGAAGAAATTTCGCAAATAAAATTTGGAACGCTTTCCGCTTGGTGAAGAGTTGGGAAGAGAAGATCGATGCTTCGTTGGAGCAACCTGAATCTTCTGCCATTGCTGTGAAGTGGATGAACAATCGCTTCGAGCAAGTGCTTGCTGAAATGGAAGACGGTTACGATAAGTTCCGTATTAGTGAAGTATTGATGCAGACGTACAAATTAATTTGGGACGACTTCTGCGCTTGGTACTTGGAAATGGCGAAGCCATCTTACGGAAAAGGTATCGATTCGAAAACGTACAACGACACGCTTGATATTTTCCAAAATTTATTGAAAGTGTTACATCCGTTTATGCCTTTCCTAACAGAAGAAATGTGGCAGCACATGGACTCTTGGAAGAATGAATCGGAAATGATTTGTATTTCGAATTGGCCTGCAGCAAAAACCTTCGATGCGAACATTCAAAAAGAATTTGAAGAGTTTGAGCAATTGGTGACTGAAGTGCGTAACGTTCGCAAAAAGCAAAACCTTCCGAACAAAGAAGCCTTGGTTGTTTCATTCATGAAAACAGCAAATAGAAACTCTTCGTTTGATGCAGCCTTCAAACATTTGTGTAACATCACTGAATTGAACGAAGTGTCTGAAAAGATGAGCCCATCATTCAGTTTCATGGTGAATGGTGTTGAATATTTCATTCCATATACCGCATCTGTAGACGTTGAAGCAGAGCAAGCGAAGATGAAGGAAGAGTTGTCTTACCTCGAAGGATTCTTGAAGTCTGTTGAGGCGAAGCTTTCGAATGAACGATTCGTTCAGAACGCTCCTGCTGCTGTATTGGAAGGCGAGCGCAAAAAACAATCTGACGCGTTAAGTAAGATCGCGGCGATTAAAGAACAGCTCGGATAATAGCATTTATTTCTTTCGTGTTGAAATGAAATCGCGAACGATTTTCTTTTCCGCGAAAGCTTTGTTCCAACTGTCGTGTTTGACATCCGGATAAGAAATGAGGTGAACATTCGTGTTCACCTTTTTTGTTGCGTTCACCATACGAACTGAATTCGCATAAGGCACAACATTATCGGCCTTTCCATGAAAGGCCCATACACCGGTTTGCGAGTTGTTCTTCGCTTGTGCAATATCTCCACCTCCGCAAACCGGCATAGCGCCTGCAAAGCGATAAGGCTGTCTAGCAATGTATTCCCACGTTCCGTAGCCGCCCATGCTTAATCCAACAATGTACATGCGCGTGGTATCAATCATCCTGGTGTTCAACACGAGCGAATCAATTCCATTCATTAAAACCTGCATAGGCCACGTGGGATTCTTCTTCATTGTATGTTCAATGGCTTTCCAATCGACGTCTGTCCAGCGTTGATCGCTCGGACATTGCGGTGCCCACAAGACATAATGTTCCAAACCTGCGGCCTTCAGCGTTTGCATAAGCACAGGCAAACCCACTTTTGTCTGCGCGAGATTATCACTTCCTCGCTCTCCCGCACCGTGCAGAAATAAGATAAACGGAAGCCTGGCCTCGTAATCTCCATTCACCACGAATTCTTGCAATGGTAATTTTTTTCCATTTGAAACAAGGAATTTTGCTTGCTGCGCTTGGGTTTCAGCAAAAAAAAGTAGGCAAATAAGCAACAATTTGACTTTCATAGAAAGGAAATTTATAGATGGAAATGAATGTCAAAGATAGCCCTTCAACAGACCATAGCGGAGCAATAACTCGTTTGAAAAAGAAAACAACAGTTATGAAAACGACTCGCACCCTTTTCAAAACACTCGATGAAGTAGTGTTTGAAACCCGCAACAAAATGTATGGCGCCTATACGCTTCGTAAAACCTACGGTCGCCGAACATTACTTTCAACAGCCATGGCCATTTGCCTCGTCTCTGGCTTTCTCTTCGCGCTGACCTTGACGAACAAGGCCATTGAGAAAAAGGCACCAGAGGTTCAAATGACCCAACTCGCAACCGTGCGTTTGGATGAGATTAAAATTCAACCAAAAAAAGAACCGAAGAAACACTCGCTCGTGCAGAAAGCACAAGGGGGTGGAGCAGAAAACCGCACGGTTAACGTTGTGGATCACACAACGAAGAAGACCAATGTATTCTCACGTTTCGGTGGGGTTGGCCTTGGCGGAGATGACGATGACTTCTTTGGTTTCCCGGAAGAACCCAACTTCTCTGTAGACACCACCACCGTGAAAAAGAAAAAAAATAACAATTTCAAAACATTCGCTCAGTTCATGCCCGAATTTCCTGGCGGAGTCTCTGAATTGTATGCCTTCCTTCAAGACAACATCTATTATCCTGAGCGAATGAAGAACCTCGGAATCGAAGGAACTGTCTACGTTTCATTCGTAATTGAAGAAGACGGAAGCATCTCTCGAGTGTCTGTTGAACGTGGTATTGAGAACGGCGACGAGTTGAATAAAATAGCGGTGAAAGCCATTCAAAAAATGCCGAATTGGATCCCCGGTCGTAGCGGAAATACGTCCGTTGCTGTAAAACAAACTATTCCTATTCAATTTTCACTTGTAAACGATTAAATTTGCACCCTATGCTGAAAAAGCCCTTGCTGATAAGCCAGATAATTATGGTAGGAGTTTTCGTTGGAATGGCCATCTTTTGTGTGGCCTCCAGCGCGTTAGACAACACCTTACCTGGCCAAAGAAAATATTGGTTTGCACTTGTGCTATTCCTTTATGCAGCAATGCGTGCAAGAAGAGTTCAACTAGCGTGGAAAGAACTAAAATCAGAGGATACCACAAAATGAAAAAAACATTCTTCATAGCATTGTTTGGCGCATTGCTCGCGAGTTGCGGGAACTACGACCAATCGGCCCCAGGTATTTCCTCAGGTGAGTTGAAAATTGGCGTTGACGAAAGTTACAGCCTCATGATGCAGTCTCAAATTCCTGTTTACGAGCAGATTTATGACAAAGCGAAAATCAAACCGACCTATTCAACGGAAGAGGAAATCATTCGCTTGTTACTTGCAGACAGCATTCAAGCGGCTATTATCAATCGTCCGCTTACGCAAGCTGAATTGGATTTCTTTGCTTCAAAGCAACGCTTACCAGAGTCTGTGAAAATTGCTACAGACGCTATTGCACTTATTATTCATCAGGACAATCAAGATTCTGTTTTAACTCTTGATCAAGCGAAACAAGTTCTAGGCGGACAAATCACCAACTGGAATCAGATCAACCCTTCCAACAAAAACGGAGACATTCGAATTATTTTCGATCACAACGGATCGTGCAACGCACGTTATGTGCAAGAGAACTTTTTAAATGGAGGTGGAATGCCTGCGAATTTCTTCGCCATGGACAGCACTGCCGCTGTGATTAACTACGTTCACGACAATCCGGGTGCCATTGGAATTATTTCAGTTAGTTGGATTACTGATCCAGAAGACAAGGTTACCAAGGCTTTCAGAGATAAAATTGATGTTGTTGGAATTTTAAACAACACCTTAACCGATCACCCCGAGCGTGTGAGATATCCGTTCCAAGCCTATGTCTTCGACAAGAGCTATCCGTTTACCCGAGATGTCTATGCTATTCGCACAGGATTGAAGGGTACCGTGGGGACAGGATTCATTTCTTTCCTCAATGGAGAGAAGGGTCAGCTCATCATTCACAAAATGGGCATGGTTGCTGCTACGTCGCCAACAAGAGTTATTAGAATTAAAGATTAAACCTGAAATAAGTAAACATGAATATGAAGAACCTATTCTTTCTCCTAGTAGCCAATATGCTACTTCTTTCGTGCACTGCACAGAAATCGGCCCCGCTTGTATTGGATCCTGCATTCGATCCAATTCGTACTTCAACATTGAACGAGCGCTATGAAAAAGCACTTCGTGATTTAGCTGCTATGCCGAATAGCGCTGAGAAATTTGCTGTAGACGGATTCAATTATTTGGAATGGGCTATCGATGGAAAATTCATCGATGCAGGAAAAACTGCTGAAGCAAAGGAAGCTTTTTTAGCTGGTGTTAAAGCCGATTCTCTTTTCCCGTTGAACTACGTTGGTCTTGGCCAAATTGAAATGCGTGAAGGTAATGGCGGAAAAGCAGATACCTATTTCGCAAAAGCAAGAGGCATTGTAGACAACAAGAAAAACAAGGCTTCTAAAGACCTTAAGTATACTACTTATATCGCTATCGCTGCAGCGAATATTGCAGAAGACGCTAAGAACCTTGGCGCTGCAAAACAAGCACTTGATGCATTGGCTGAAGTAGTCATTGAAAACACGGCTATTCGTCTTCAATTGGGATTAACGCTAGGAGATTACCAAAGCGTTAAAGAAGTAAACAACCAGTCTCCAGCTATTTCTGAATACAACAAATGTTTGGAAATTGATTCGAAATATGTTCCAGCTTTATATAGAAAAGCAAAGTTGTATCGCGGTGCTAAAAACAACGACGAAGCCTTGAAATTCTTCAATGAAGCTATTGCAACCGACCCAACATTCGCTCCTTCTTACCGCGAAAAAGCTGAGCTTTTAAAAGACCGTGGACAATTCGAAGAAGCTATTTCAGCTTACGCGAAATACTTGGAATTGAACAACTCTTGCCGCGTTCAACAACGTTATGCATCTTTCTTCTACTTGACGAAAAACTACGATCGCGCAATCACTGAGGTTACTGCAGCTATGCCATGCAACCCAGACAACCACACGCTTAATCGTGTATTGGGATATTCATTCTTGGAATTGAAAAACTTCACAGATGCGAAGAACTACATGGACATCTATTTCGCAAGACAAGAAGCGAAAAACCAAGACGTATCCGATTATGTGAACTACAGCAAAATCTGCATTGGTCTTGGCCAAGACAGCGTAGCTATCTCTTATTTGGAAAAAGCAATTGCCTTGTTCCCAGATTATACTGACGGATACAACGAAATTGCAACTATCTACACCAACAAAGCAATTGCTTCAAAAGGAAAAGAAAACGAGGCACTTCGTATTAAACTTTACAGCAAAGCAGCAGATTGGTACGAAAAGAAAATGGTGAAATTGGGCGCAGACGCGAAAGACCAATTCATTCAAGGACAGATGTACTACTTCTCTCAGCAATACGTGATCGCTGACACTACCTTCCGCAGAAGCGCAGTACGTTACCCTGAAGCTTGGTTCTGGGTAGGTAAATGCCAAAACAAAATTGACCTTGCAGCAGTTACCGAAACTAGTCCAGCAAAAGGATTAGCGAAGCCTTTCTACGAAAAAGGAATTATCCTAGTTGGACAAGATCCTGCTGTTATTGAAAAAAATAAAAAGAACTTAGCTGAGGCATACCAATACCTTGGTTTATACTACGGAAACGTTGGTGATATCAATTGTTCAAAGTCTGCTTGGAACAAGGTGTTGCAATTGGATCCAACAAACAAGATTGCCAACCAACTTTTGGTTACTCCAGAAACATTAGACGCTGAATTACTTGCAGCTCCTGGAGATTGTCAGTTGGTGGACTATACTAACACGGGACTTGGTGATATTAATTCCAATAGAAACACTCAAACAATACAATCTTCACCCAAACCTGAAATAGAACAGATCAATACCGACCTAGCGAATCTTCTTAAAGAAATTTCGATTTATGAAAAGGTGACTGATAACATTAAATCTAATGTTTCAACAAGAATAATAGATGAAAAAGATGCAAACGGAAATAGTCACTTAAACTTGCACGTTGAATTTTATTATGAAGTTGTAAGACTTAATGTTGATAATGCTACTGATGACTTCCCTGCAGGTTGCTATAGAGTTGACCAATCAAAAGCAGCGAAAACAACAGCATCATTTATTAAACAATCTTTAGAAAAAAACTTGTCTCAATATTTAAGCAACGGAAGAAGAGTTAGTATTATCCTTACAGGGACAACAGACAATACACCTATCTCTTCGCCTATTGCATATTTGGGAGAATATGGATCTTTCGAGAATGAAGTTATTACACTAAATAGTGATGTCTCTACTGTTTCAATTAAACAAAATGAAAATATTCAATCTAATGAACAATTAGCATTTCTTAGAGCGTGTGGAATAAAAGACTATATAATCAAAAATATTCCGCTGCTAAAAAACACGTCAAATTCATATGAAATTAATGCCGTTGTAGTTCCTAAGCCTGGAGCAGAACATAGAAAAATTTCAGTTGAAATTATAGTTCATGACGCGTTTGATAAAACAAATTCAGATTCTAAAATTACTTTACCTCAATTGTATGCTCAAAATAAAAAAGCCGTATTTACTTTAGAGACAGGTGATTTGAATGGAAATGGTTCTCAAGGAACTGGATTCTTTATCAATAATAGCGGAATTGGAGTAAGTAATTTCCATGTTTTAGAAAACTCACAGTTTGGCAAAGTAAAAATGGATGACGGACAAGTGTTTAATATTACAAAGACTATAGAGGCAAATAAAGAATTAGACTACATAATTTTCCAAGTCGATTTACCAAAAGGATCTCAAACCAACAAATTGGATATTTCTTACATTCATAATAATATAGGAGAATCCGTATTTACCATTGGTTCTCCACAAGGATGGGAGAAAACTCTTTCTGAAGGAATAATTTCTGGCTACAGAGGAGATAATAACGGAATAATTCAAACGACTACTCCAATAAATCATGGCAGTTCTGGGGGACCATTATTCAATTCGAAAGGGCAAGTCATAGGAATAACCTCTGGAACTTTAGAAGCTAACGGCCAAGGTGATGGTAGTTTATTTTATGCAATAAATATTAAACTACTTCATTTAGAACGATTCAAATAAGATCTCCTCATTTAATTCCTTAAAAGCGAGATTCCATCGAAGGAAACTAATCTCGACTTCCAGAGGCGTTAAGTGTTCACTTTCCGCTTTTAATAACTCCCAATACTTCCTGAAAAGGAAAGCATTGGGAGTTTATTTTTGAAGTACAATTTGTACTATGGAAAACGCTATGGGCTTGAAAGAACTTTCAGACGACCTTCACAACAACATTAACGAACTGCTTTCGGGCAACATGACGCCCGCGCAGACGCAACATCTGGTTGAATTATGTAGTGAACTCTACGAAAAACTCATTGTTCTTCGTTTCAAAGCTTTCACAGAAACAATTACTCCTGCTGAAAAAATGCAAGCGGTTCTCGAAACTTCAGAACCAATTAAGATAGATACTACTCCTGTTTCAACCCCACCAGAATTGGCGAATCAAGTGAACTTGATT
>CANIBZ010000039.1 GCA_947466425.1 Flavobacteriales bacterium | reverse complement strand
GTAACAGATAGTTGGCCCAATTCAATTTGCTTTACGATCTCTTTTCGTAAGTCCTCCGAAAAGATTCGTTGTACTCTTAAGGCTGTTTTTTTCATAATCTTCGTTTTGTTGAAGATGATAAAAGTGTCAACTTTTTTTAGGCGCGGTCACAGTAGGAATAAAACCGAAGGTTTTCCAACAACGTAGTTAGAATACACTTATTGATTTTTCTATTGACTGTGCTCATCGCATGTAATGGGTTTATTCCTTTCGAAAGTCAATGTTTATAGGCTTTTCGATGCGTTTTTCAGAAATTTACGCATAACCATATTTTAGATTGTCACTTCATTAGGTATAATTTCGATTTGGGAAAATAGGATAGTCCTAAAAAGATAAAAAATATTTATATGACTGAGGCACAATCTAAAATTAAAGTTCAACATTCAGAAGTGAGTGTAATTCGCAGAGATGGTAGTGATTTTTTTTCGCTTACAGATATTGCAAAGTATAAAACCCCGAATGAGCCATTTTCGGTAATAAATAATTGGTTAAGGAGTAGAAACACTATTGAGTTTGTCGGGTTGTGGGAGAAATTAAATAATTCGAATTTTAAACCTATCGAATTCGAGAGGTTTAGATCAGAAGCTGGAAGTAATTATTTCGTGTTATCCCCTCAAAGATGGATTGAAAGTACCAATGCCAAAGGTATTATTTCAAAATCGGGACGTTATGGCGGAACCTTTGCTCACGAAGATATTGCATTCGAGTTTGCTTCATGGATTTCGTCTGAGTTTAAGTTGTATTTGATCACCGAATTCAAGCGACTTAAACGAGAAGAAAACAAGAGTCTTGAGTTGGATTGGGGTGTGCAAAGAACGATAACTAAAATTAATTATCGAATTCATACCGACGCGATAAAAGATAATTTAGTACCTAAACTTCTGACTAGGGCCGAAGCCTCATCTGTATATGCCAACGAGGCTGATTTGTTAAATATGGCTCTTTTTGGAATAACTGCAAAGGATTGGCGAGATTCTCAGACAACTAAGTCTGGAAATATTAGAGACCATGCCACATTGGAGCAATTGGTCGTTTTAAGTAACATGGAAAGTATAAATGCTTTGTTAATCCATCAAGGACAGGCTCAAACTGATCGGTTGATACAATTAAATAAGGTCGCAATTACGCAAATGAAGTCTTTGGTAGAGCACAAAGTGGTCGAGAAATTTAAGACGATTAGAAAAGTTAAGTAGCATTTTAGTAGTACTTTTTTCAATCAAATCAAAGCCTCTCCGTTAAGATCCGTCGTAAGAATTTCACTCCTGTTATCGAGAACATTAACAGAGTTTGAAAGTTAACGAAGACGTCTCTTATCTTTTAATTAAGGACAACAAGTTTCCTCGCGCCCTTAACAACAAGTGCGTAGGTTCCTTGCGAAAGTCTTGAAACATCAATAGATGTTTGAGTAGATTGAATTTTATTCGTCTTAACCAATTGTCCAACGTTATTGTACAAGGAATATGTTTCTCCAATAAAGGCTTCAGAAACGGTGATGTATAAGTTCTCAGAAGTTGGATTGGGGTAGATTGAAAAAGTTGAAGATGGTGTAATGTTTTCGAGAGCAACAGGCATTTCAAGATTTTGGCAGTCGGTTAAATTTTCATTGAAGAAATGCTTCACGTCATTCATGTATTGAACATTTAACGCTTCAACAGTAATTCCAGATGCAGGGTCAGCCTGAGCGAATACATAAGCTAAATCAACAAAATTACTTTCTCCAGGTTCGTAAGTGAAAGGAAGCATGGTGCTCACTTGTCTCATGTCGTTTGGAGGAAGACCGTTATCGCTGTGAATGAATTGCTCATTGGCAGGAACGAGTTCATTGTAGGTATCTGAATTTGATGGAGCCCAATATTGAGCAAGATTTCCTGTAAGCGGATTCACAACATCTGATCCGTCGATGTGTTTTCCCAGCATTAGATTATAGAATGAAGTCGGGTAGTTCGCACCTGGTTCACCTAAAATTGGGTTTGAACTGTTGATGTAATTTACGCTGTTTGCTAATCCAGATCTTTCATTGTCTACCATTCCATCTCCAAATCCAAACCCCTGATCGCCGTAGCTTCCCAAAGATTGAGCAAGTGCGTTTGCATAAAGTGAATTGTCTGTTTGATCAGCATCGAGCAACGGACCTCTCAACAAAAGCATGCTCTCGATTGGAGGGTTATCGCCATAGGTTCCCACATTGTTACCTACAACAACGCTATCGCTTGGTGTGCCGTTGTATGCGTAAACAGCGCCGTAGGCCACGTCTGTAGCGCTGTAGTCGTTTTGGGGGAGGCCAATATCTAAATCATTCATCTGAGAAATGCGCGTGTTGAAGTATGTTTGAGTGGACTTATTGGTGAATTTAAATTTGGTGAAGAAGGTGTTGTTCACGGCTACATTGGTAGGTGTATTGAAAGCGTAGATCCACATTTCCACTTGATTGCCCATTTTCGGAATAGTTGAATTTCCAATGTCATTAATAATTAAATAAAGGCATTCATCGCCGCAAATGGTCGGATAGTCGCCGTCTTGCGGATTGTATAATCCATCATTGTTGTAATCATGAAAAGGAGCTAGATTGAAGTCGTATCCGAGCGAGACATCTCCGTGCGCGGGCCACGATAGAAAGTCTGCTGGAATGGTATATCCGTTGGGGAAGAGTGTAGCAGTGGTTCCGTTTTGTAGTGATTGGAAATAGGATACGTGTGTATTTATTTCATCTTGTTGAATGTTCCAGACGTGGTTGAATGTTTCGCTGTAGGTCGAGTCGGCGGTGGTGCTTTGGGTGAGTGGGCCGTAGAACCAAGCGTAATCGGTCGGGTCTACATATTGGGCGGTTAGATAGAGTTCTCCTTGAGCGTTGGTTCCACTTATCCACGGGCAAGCGGCAAAGATTGTTCCAGCGTTCTCGTTTGCGGGCATCCAGCTGCCCTTTAAAAAAGCAGAGTTATAACCAATTGCTCCATTGGCTGAAACCACTAATTTCACATTGTTTGAATTCAAGATGGCATAATTCGGTAATGTTTGTCCGAAGGCGAAGTTTGCGGTAAGACCAATTAAAATTGTAAGAGCGTATTGAATTTTCATAGCTGAATGATTTGAAGCGAATTTATTTCTTTGGGTTGAATTAAATTTTCGAAATAATTGGAATAATTACGGGTCTACGGATGCCCTTCGTGCGAATGTTGCGGAGCAACGAATGTGGCTTTGCCACGAATGCCTTTGGCGAATGCTTCGCGAATGTCTTCGACTGATTTTAACAACATAGTTCCAAAAAAGTAGTCCCAACAAAGCAGTTCTAACAACGCAGTTCCAACAACGTAGTTCCAACAACGTAGTTCAAACAACGAAGTTCCAATTGCATAGTTAACAAGATTTGATTAAATTGTAACAAAATCCAATTAACTGAATAGGAATGAACCGATCTGTTTTGAAACGATTATGGACGAATTATCCGACTTGGGTAATGTTCGCTTTGTGTTTGCCGATATTCTTTTTCGAGGCGAAGACAGAAAATGATTTCGATATTTTCATTCAGGCCTCGCGCGATTGGTTAACTGGGAAGAATCCATACACCGAGCTTTACCACGAGTGGTATCATTATTTTTACGATGTAACTTTCATTACAGTCCTTTCGTGGTTTCAGTATTTACCGAATTATTTCATTAAGCTCGTATGGCTTATTCTCAACTTTTTCTTTTTAGTGAGCATCTGGAAAATAGTGAGTGAACATCTGAATTTGAAACGTCTTCACGAGAAGCGTTTTCTTCTTTTCGGACTCGTTTTTTTTCTATTTAGTTTAAGGCTGTTACGCGACAATATTCACTTGGGACAAATGACCATTCTAATTCTGTTTATCATGATGAAGGCAATGGATCTTTTCATGAAGAACAGAGTGGTTGCAGGAAGTCTATTGCTTTCGTGGGGAATTGTAGTGAAGATCTTACCTGTTGTGGTTATTCCTTATTTAATTTATCGAAGGAAGTTTAAAGCGGCTGCAGCTGTTGTTGTATGTGCGTTTTCCTTTTTAGTGTTGCCTTATTTGTATATGGAAAAAGATGCGTATTCGAATCTTTTGCAGAGTCGTTGGGAATTGTTGAATCCGTCAAACGTGGAACACGTTTTAGATACATCGGAAAGAAGTTTTCATTCATTGACAACCTTGGTAGCCACGCTGTTTCATGAGAAGTGCGACGACACGCATGTGTTGAAGATTCGCAGGCACGTAGCAGATTTCGAGGTGAACACAGTGAATTGGATCAGTTTAATTGTTCGTCTGTTTTTTGTCTCCACCTTTTTATGGGTTTTGCGTTCTAGGCCATTTGTGAAGGCGTTGAGCAGGAAACATGAGTTTACGGAATGGGCTTATCTGTGTATGCTTATACCGCTTATTTTCCCACACCAACAGCATTACGCGTTTCTGTTGGCGTTACCCGGAATAGCGCTATTGCTTGAACCATATTTTATAGGAGAACAAAAATTTAGTTGGAAGAAAGGTCGCAGTTGGTTAATGTTATTTGTTTTTCTTTCCTTCAACATTGGTTTTTTGTTGGGAACCTACAGCTCATTTTACAATCATTTCAAACTGCTCACCTACGGAGGAATTGTTGCATTGTTAATGTTGCTTTTTAAAAGACACAGCATTGCGGCGGTAAAACCTATTGGTGAATAAATTAAATTCGAAGCGTGAAGTAAACCTGTTATATTCAAAAAAATAATTTTAAGCTATCTGAAGTATGCGTGTTCATGTATTGAAATCTGTTGAAGTCAGCATGGCTCGTTACGAAGAGCTCATGGACCTGTTAGACTCTATTCCTGGACCGGTCTCTTTCGTTGCTTCGGAATATATCCCTACGTTTGAAGAGGATGAGCACGAAGTGAGAAAGTTAGAAGACGGAAGTAAAGAGGGGTTGAAGGAAGTGAAGTTTCCCGATGTTGTTTTCGAGTCGAGGTCTATCATGCAGGAGTCGATTTCTTTGGATAAGATGAGATTGGATATTGAATTTTCCTATTCACGACCGCGCGAAATAGATGTTTTTAAATGGGCTGATATTTTTGAGAAATGTAAAGAGTATAGAAGGATTCAAGACTTAGGGGATGACGATTTCGTGGTGTTAATTACAGACAATGGAAATGAATACAATTGGTTTACGGGTCACGATTTAACGGGCAAGCGGAATTTATTTGTTCAGAGCAGTGGATGGGGATTCTTCACTGAAGGACAATCGAAGTATCCTGTGGCGTACCATGTTGTAACAGGGGTGTTGCGATACCTTATGGTCGGAAATTTAAATGAAATAACCGCCTTAGTTCATCGCAAGGCCATCGGTTGTATGAACGATTTGTGCATAGATAAAAAGGATGTCATGTTCAAGATGCGCACGGGAGATATTTGTCCGGCTTGTATTACGCGTATCTCGAAGCGCAAGATTAGTCCATCTATTGTCACTCAGCTTTTTGGAATCATGGAAGCCACGCGCACGCGGTTGTTGTTTCGCGACAGGTTTGAGGTAACGCAGCAGGTGAGTCGTATAGCAATTCGAGGCATTCGACGTGAGATTTATTTAATAGATTTTGGTAATGCGCAGTTCAAGTTTACTCCTCTTGAAAAGACGGTTTATTTCTTTTTCTTGAATCACCCTGAAGGAGTAGAATTCAATCGTGTTCAAGATTATTATCAAGAGATGCACGACATCTATTCTGAACTGGCACCAACGAAAACATCTGAGCAGATTGAAGCGAGTGTAAGCGCCTTGTGCAGTCCATTGGATTCATCGTTATCGGAAAAAGTAAGTAAGATTCGCAGCAAGATCATTTCCGTCGTTGGCGACCGCATGTCGGAGTATTACATCATTTCCGGCGAGAACAGCAGTCCCAAGCGCATTGGAATTGATCGGGGGTTGGTTGAGTTTGGGTGAGAATATCAAAGGCGAATTGCTTCACGAGTGTACAAAGGGCGAGGTCAACTTCGTTGGGAGGATTTTTAAAGATGGTTTAACAACGAAGATCTCATTACTAGATTCACTTTAATTCTGAAATTCGCCCCGCATTTTCTTCTAAATTACAAGTCTTTGTTAGTTTCAATCATTGAATAGTTTATATTTGGATTATACTAATTGCCTAAATAGGAAACTTACTTTTGTTTTTATGAATCTTATAGCAAATTCAGGTGTTCAACTGGAGGAATAAAATCTTCTATTTTCCCATTACACAGTAGGCATAAAACCAACGGTTTTCCAATTACATAGATAGTAGGAATAACGCAGTTCTAACAACGCAGTTCCAACAACGCAGTTCTACCTTATCTCCCCATCATCCCCAACGGTCATCGTTAACCATTCGTATTGTCTATCTTCAATGCATTTGATGACGCTGTTCTGCATTTGCAATTGAGATGGAGTGGTGGTGAATTGATCGAGGAAGATCAGGTTCTTGATGTAGTCTTTGTGCATGCCGTTGAAGACCAGGAAGTCGACGGGGTGGAAGAGTACCTTCGCGTCGTTCGCATCAAGACGAAGAGGCGAGAAGATTGGATCAATTTTCTTAATGAGTTTCTTCGCGTCTTTTCGTCCCGATTCGCGCGCCACTTCGCGCGCGGCTTCAATCTTCTCCATAATCTTTTCTTCCATGTTGTAGAATTAAAGAGAGGCCGTGTTAGTGATACGGTCGTTGGTCAGATTCAACGTTACATGGGATTCGTAAAAGACGAACTTGCCGAACCAAACCAAATTGTAAAGGGAGTAATCATTGGCTTAGAAGACGACCTTCGCATTCGTCGCGCACTCTCTGTAACCAACAATATTGAATACTACCGATACGAGGTTAGTTTTAAGTTGAATAAGCAGTGAAAGAAATTTGGGACTGAGTTTACGTTGTCAGGAACCTTACATAAGGGGCAAATCAGTTAACGAAATAAATAAGTCCTAGTTGGTTATTCAAAATTGATAATAAGAAATTTGCAATGACAGAGATTTTTTTTGAGTGATTCCTTAAACTGTAATTGACCTAATGTTAAAACTATAATTAGTTATTTCTCTTTGATAATATTCAGATTTAATTAATGTAGTACCTGAAATATTTACATTCTTTGACGATTTGCATGTAGGCAGAAGTGCTTTTGAGTTGTTTAATGTTATCGAAAGATTTGTAAACTCCGCCGTAAATCATTTGATTGAAGTAATTGTTAAAACTCCATTCGTCGTACTGTGGTATTTCTTGCTTCCTATTTTTTGTGTAATTATTCAATTGACACATAGCCACCATGTAATGAGCGTATACCAATTCGTCATTTGATAGGTTGCCACTATTTATTGCATTAGTAAACAAATCTCGAGTAATATTCATATTGTCATTGCCCGATGGGTAGTCATAAGTTCTGTAGTATGCCATAGATTTCCACTGCAATCCATAGTAACTTGAATTATAATAAGCAAAGGCCAATTTCAATAGGTTATTGCCAATGTTTCTTTCATTGTAAAGTTTTAAGAGTTTTTGTGCAAACTCCAGACGATTTTGATGAGGTAGCTTATCTTCAACTCGATCAAACTTCTCAAAGTTCCTGTTTTTAATATTTATTTCAAATGCATTGCCTGAAATTTTAAAGGCATTGAGATATTTCGGAGGTAAAGTTTGTAAAATCGCAATAGACTCATCCAGTGTCTCCGGATTACGCATAAGAATTGTTGCTTTTAACTCATTTAAGGCGTTACGACAGTCATTGAAATTTGATACTTGAATGTTTGATCTTCCAAAATAGCAGGAAGCTGCATATTGGGCGATTTTAGTTTCTGGACATTTTTCAATGTCGGTTAATAGGCTATCTATTTTGCTTATTGATGGGTCCGAAGAATACATTTCCGAACTGATGCCGTTTCCTGAGAAAATTAATTCCTTGAATTTGTTGTTTTGGCTTTTATTGCGAATCATATTAAAAACGTCCTGAATGACTGAATTGTATTCACCGTGATAGTAGTTACTTAGGTAGTTCAATTCAGGGTAGGAGGCTTTCCCCTCGTTTAGATCAAATAGAATTTGCCCTATTTTGTTCTCATCTTCTTCGGTTAATCTTGTTTTGGAAGAAATGAGATTCACGCAATATATTATTTGCTTTTGGATAAAGTAGTTTTTGTCGGAATTTGGAATTTCAGACAAAATATCTGAACATTTGGAGAAATTTCCATTTAAATAATTTAAATAGGCACAGGAAAGTTTCCAAAAGTCGTCGTTGTTTCCTGATTGTAAAATATCCTCGTTGAATTTTAACAAATCTTTTGTATAAGTAAATACTTGGTTGTTTAATAATTTCCTTTCTTGATCGTCTTTTGAATTTTCATCATAGTTGTTGTAATTCGGAGAAGCGTTTTCAATTTTGTGTATTTCATGGCTAATTATTAGTCTAAGATATTCATGATCACCGAGGCCTGTGTATATGGCTTTCATGTCCTCGAGAGCCAAGGCTTTTGTTTTAATGGCCTTAATAAAGTGTAAAGTCATTTTTTCTTCTTTGTTTTTACAAAGGGCTTTGGCTGCGTTCAATTCAGTTTCTGTTCTGATTTTTAGACTGTAATAAGCTAAATCACGTCTGCTTGGGCAGTTGGTATATACCTGAGAGAATAAATAATTTGCTTCTGCTGTTCTGCCAAGTTTATTTATTGTGCCAGCATATTGATCCATCGCATAATATCCAATATTCGTTTTAGAGTTCGTAAAGACAGACTGGTAAATATTAATAACCTGCTGCAATTGATTACTATGCCTGTAGAGTTTTATTAATTGGTAAGCATATCTCTCTTTAAAATGAGTGTCAATACCTGAGCTATTCAGTTTTGTGACACCTTCGCTTATTAAAGGTGAAAATTTCTGAGTGTCTACATTTTCCAATTCATCACCCCATGTCGAATAAGCGTTTTTTTTCATAAAGTCTTCAACGCGCAATGCGTAGCTTATGTATTCTACGAAAAGATTTTCTTTTGTTGAGTTCTTTGGCGTTTTTTTTCTTCTCGATTGAAGCCATGTCATTTCTGCACTTGTGCTTTTAAATGAATTAGGGTTCTTGCGATAAATAAAAACATCGAGATCTTCTATGGTGTATACTTGATCGAGGTATGAGGCCCAGCTGTGCAAATTTTCAGATTTTTCATTGGAAGATTTGTTAATTTCATCATTGTAAATCCAGGCATTGTAATACTCGTTATCATTCCCTTCATGAAAAATAAGATACTTGTCAAAAAGGCCAAAAGAATAGTACTCTTCAAAGCATTCGAAAGATTTCATGGAACAAAACATGCTAATCAACAATAGAAGATATTTCTTGAAGTAATTCATTATTGAACTTGTATAAATTGTTTTGACTAATGTGATAAAAAATAACTTTGTTGAATTTGAGTCCTGAATTTTTTAAGATCTCAGCACATTTTAATAATTCGATTGGATCAGTTTCTTCGAATCTGACAAGATCTCCTTTGCAATATTCTGTTTCATTTATAGAAGTGAAATTAGCGACCTGAAATTTATTTTCGTCAATCGGATTAAAGTAAGCGCCGTTTAGGTCATCTCGCGAAATATCATTGCTAATTGTTGTTAAAGCTCCAAGTCTATAAATAAGGGCCCATTGGAATATGGGCAAGGCCAAATCTAGTTCTATGGGGTAGGTCGTTTGGTTTGAAATATAGGTTTCAAGTATGTCTGGACTCAGAATTGAATTTTTAGTGCTGAAAGATTCAATATCCCCCATATTATAGCACATGAGTAGCCCTTTTTTTGATGGAGGCACCCCAGTTTTCTCTTTGTATTTTATTTGATGAAGTCGAATTGTTGGAGTTATCGTGCAATTCAAAGTTTTATTCTGCAAGAGGTCTAAAAATTTAAAGTATTTTTCTTGAGTACTTGCTGTCCAGTCGCAATCTATCTGTATCTCGGAAATGTTCAGATTGTTGCGAATTGCAATTTTATAGGTCAGGTCTATGATGTTTTTTGAAATTGTATCAAGAACTATATCCCTTTTAAAGACATCATTTTGTATAAAAATGCATGGGACAACGTTCATTTGAGGTTGTTGTTTGAAATCAATCTTAGAAATTGGTTTTATTTCTCCCGTGTTTGGATCTACGATTACATCAAAGAATTTGACAAAGAGTTGTTTGCTCCCGCATGAATTTATTAAGCTTTGTTGTTCTGTATTTAGCTCAAAAGATTGTTTCCAATAGTAGAAAGAAATTTCTAACGGCAAATCGTTTTTGTTACTGCAGGAAATACCAACGAAGCATAATGCTAGACAAAGTCCGAATCCAAATTTCAGGGGATTATGAAGTTTGTTTTTCATGCGCATATACTATTGGTGCATTCGTTTTAGTTAGCGAACTAAAATTTAGGTACAATGAATCGTATTGGAATACCAATGTTTTTCTCAGGAGATGATCTTAAATAGAAATTTACGTCTGATTTTTTAAGGACACTGCATTTAGTCATGCTCGTATCGCCCATTAACCAGTAATAGTTGACTTCACCAAATTGTCCGAATTCGCCATTTTCATCTATCAGTCCACTAGGAGTGCAATTGAATTTGAATTTATTATTTCCTTTAAATTGAATCCATCCCAAATTTGATTTTACACTTTCAACTTTGTTGGTTTCAACAAAGTCATGTAATGTTTGAAAGTCCAAGAGATTGGGAATTTCAAATCCGTACGGATTAATTCGACGAGGATCAGAAAGCACGAACCAATTGTAAAGTTTGCCGTAAATGGAATCATTTTTCGTGTCGAAATTAATGGAACAACAAGCCGGAATTCTGTTTCTCAATGCGTTTAGCCAATCTTCTTGTGATGTGATTACAGCTATAGAATCACCATTCGAAAAGTGTTCGAAAGCAATCGGTCGTAATGCCCATATTTGAGTGCCAATTTGAGTAGTCTCTTGAGGTTGATCAGGTTTTGCATTTACTCTATTTGCATTGAGTGAAGTTATGTCAAGTTTAATTTTTGCTTTGTAATTTTTCTTCTTTAAAAGTTGTGCCTGGGTTTCATTAAATTCGGCATTAACACTTTTAAAAAGAATGGTTAAGGAGTCTATTTTTTCTTGTTTTTGTTGTATTTCAGTTTTTAACTCTTTGTTTTCAGTGCTCTTCATGTCGAGCTGTGTTTTTATCCATTCATCTTCGGCAAGAAGAGCTTTTTTTACAGAGTCAATTTTAAATTCTAAAGTTAGAATTTGCTTGTTTTTTGATTGAGCATTTACAACATGCGCAAACAAAAGTAGAATACATGGGCATAAGATTTTTTTTAATATTTTTTCCATTTCTTAATTGATTCAATTAATAGGGATTTCTTGCTTGGAGACTAAGATGTAATTTTCAAAAGTGGATTTGAAAAGTTTGAAAGTATTGTTAGGCATAGGAATAACCTGGTATTCGCTGTACATGTTAATTGCAGGTGTTGAAGAATATGAAAGTTCAGCTGATTTATCAATTAGAAAAAAGTGTATTTCATCGTTAAGCACTCCTGCAAAGGTGATTGTTTGAGTTTCAGTTTCGGATTCATTTTTCCGGCTGGAAAAAACAAACGAAAGGGCTTGATTCCCTAATTGACAGATTCCTTTGTATTGAAGTTTTCTCTCGGTAATGGTCTTTAAATCAATAAGTAACCAACTATCATTTATTTTCTCGAAAAGTGCAAGGGCAGATACTTGCTCAGTTAGGGATTTTCCTGCATTGTAGCGCAGTGCTTGTAATGTGAAAATTCGCTCTCCTAAAGAAAACGATTCTGTTGCAATTATGCTTTGTTTACTCGAACTTCTGTTTGGAATTTTTAAGAGATTGTTTAACTCTGACTTTTCGATGAGGGCAAATGATTCAGGTTCACCAAGTGTTTCATTTGAAAGATTGAAAAATTGAAATGTTAAATTTCTAGAAAGCTCTTTTCGTTCGATTTTGAGAGTTTGTATTTTATCTTGAATTTGAGAAATGGAATCACGATTTTTTGCAGTTTGGTTTTTGATATCGCTGATTATGGTTGTTCTGCGTTGAATACTGTCCGTGAATCTGTTGTTGGTTTGGTTGTATTTATACTGGATATCATTTAAGTCTTTAATAACCGCAGCGTTCGATTTCTGAGCATTACTCAAAATGTTTTGAATACTATCTAATTTTCGTTGATAGTCTATAATCTGTTCTTTTTTGTTTTGAGCACTAAGTATTTGGGTAATGGTTATAAAAAAAAGTAGATGTACGGCTCTCATGTCGAAGATGTTTATCTGAATCAATATCAAATATACTGATTGGTGGGTTAATACTCATTTTTTTGAAGATTCGTTTTGTTACAGTCAGTGATTTGTTGCAGATTGAACCAAGTTTTGAAGATCTGATGAGTAGTTTGAATGATTTAAGATCTTTACTTCAAGCATTGGATTGGAAGTTCTTCGCATTGGTCATTCTCTCTCTGCGAATAATAATAATATTCAATACAGCCAATACGAGGTGAGTTTTAATTTGAATAAGCAGTAATCACCGCGTTTTTTTGAACCTTTTGTTTTTGAGAATTTGCCTGCTTCTGATCAACGAGCGGATGCTATTTATTTGCGTGAAATTGAAAGGTGCTCAATATACTTAGGGCTTTTTGGCAAAAGCTATGGACTAGTCAACTCTGAGGGTATTTCTCCGACAGAGCTAGACCTAATCTGAATCCGCCTACACCTGCGAAAAGCTCTATTACTTTCAGTTCCTTCATACAGCTTGCAAATTACATTATGTTTTTAGTCGATTATTCATTGTTGAAAAATCGAACAAAACCTCCATACCCCGGATAGAAGTGGAAAGCCTTTGTGCTTGCACAAAGCTTGGAACGGATAGCCGGAAAAAGGTCCAAGATGTCTTCGACGAATGCCTTTGGCGAATGCTTCGCGAATGTGCTTCGCACGAGGGCGATTCAATAGGTAAGAGAAGTTAAGAAGAGGTAAGAGAGGGGAAGAATGTTGCGGAGCAACGAATGTGGCATAGCCACGAATGCCGGAGGCGAATGTCCTTTGGACGACAGCAACGCTGTTGCGAGGGTCTTCGACAGATATTAATTGCGCATCCCGATAGCTATCGGGAGGAATAAAACCGTAGGTTTTCAAATTGCGAAGTATACAGTTGCTTTACCTTGTCCTTCTTTGGTTAGAATTCCATTGGCGACTAATTCTTGCAGTGATTTTTTTACGGTTGGTAAAGCCATGTCGAGTTTTTTTGCAATCTCTCCTGAACCGCAACCGGGATGATTTTGAATAAAGAAGATAATGCGCTTATCTCTTTGCGAAACATTCTGTTCTGTTCTACTTTCTTCCAACTTAGCCAGTAACTGCTCTTGAATGTTTATGAGACAACTGATAAAAAAAGTGAGCCATGCGGTTACGTTTTCACCCGGTCTATTTTGCTGCGTTTGCATGAGCACTTTGTAATATTCTGACTTCCTACTTTCAATCTCATGTTCGAAACTGACGTATTGAATCCAGGAGTATCCGTTTTTCAAGAGCAACAAACTCCCAAGTAATCTGCTTAATCTGCCATTGCCATCTTGAAAAGGATGGATGCTTAGAAATTCGTAAACAAACACAGCTGCTTTAATCAATGGAATTGTCTCTTGATCTGAATGGTACCATTCGAACAACTGCATCATGGCGTCTTGTGTTGGCAAACCAGGATCAGTTGTTCTGAAGATGATCTGCTTTGTTCCATCAACCAAATTGGCTTCTACCGCATTACTCACTTGTTTGTAGTTTCCGCGATGCCACAAGTCTTTCTCGCCATGGTGCATAAGGATTTTATGCAGATTTTTTATTTGACTTTCAGAAATGCCAATGGATTCATGGTTTTCAGTTATGGTATCTAACGCTTCGAAATAACCCATTACTTCTTGCTGATCTCTTTCTTCTAGTTTTGAAATGGAAAGTTTTTCAATCACGACAGCCACTTCGTCATCGGTCATTCTTGAACCCTCGATTCGAGTTGAAGCACCAACACTTCGCACAGTGGCAATGGATTTCAACTGCTTCAAAGAATGTCCTTCTCGCTTTTCAATTGTCGCCCACGACGCATCGAACCGGTCTATTTTACTCAATTCAGTCATGAGCTTCATGTCTAAATCGAGAATCAGAGTGTGTATTTTCAACCCCATAAAATATACGTAATTATACGCAAATATACGAAAGTTATTTGATAACACTTAAGAGAAAATATACGTATTTATACGGAAATATACGAATGCTGTTTGAAAGGTAAGAGAAGAATGTTGCGAAGCAACTGATGTAGCGAAGCTACGAATGCCTTTGGCGAATGTTCTCTGAACGAATGCCCTTCAGGCGACAGTCTTCGACGCTTTCTTTAACAACGCAGTTCCCACAACGCAGTTCCCACAACGTAGTTCCAACAACGCAGTTCAAACAACGCAGTTCATGGTTCCAACAAAACTATACAACGGTATGTTGGTCATATAGGCTTGCTCTTTGTATGGGAGAAGGGAGAGGCGGATGGCTTTTGCGGAGGGATAATGTGAGTGATAGACCGATAGACTTTTCGACTTTACATTGCGAGCGGCTTTTACCTCGATAGGAATTATTTCGTCGTGGTGTGTAATAAGAAAATCGACTTCGGCAGTGGCGTTTTCAGGATGCCAGTAAAAACCACGTTGGCCAAGAGCAATCAATTGCTGTAAGACAAATTGCTCGGTAAGAATGCCCTTGAACTCAGTGAATAATTGATGATCTTTCAAAACAACATCGGTGGGCAATTGGGCCATAGCACCCATTAAGCCCGTGTCGTTTAAATAGATTTTGAAATCTTCCCAAGAGGCATATGATTTGAGCGGATGGCCGGGCTTTTTAACGCGAGATACAATTTGAATCAATCCGGCATCACTTAACCATTCAATAGCCAACTCGAAGTCTTTCGCACGAGCTCCTTTTCGAAGAACACTGTATATGAATTTGGAATTCTCCTTGGCCAATTGCGATACGATGGATTGCCAAACCTGTCTAATTCGGGGCAGCTGTTGAATAGGCGCGTGCTTCGAAAAATCATTTTCATAGGCTTGCAATATTTCCAATTGCGTATTTCTGCAGGCCTGGTATTGTCCGGTTGCTGCAAATTGCATGACTACCGCAGGCATTCCGCCAATGACAATGTAGTCCTTCAGCAGAGCCTCTAATTCAGGTGCAAGCGTGGCAATCATTTCATGCTGCTGCTCTTCAATGAGAGTAACCCATTTTTCCTTTCCCATTGCAACAAGAAACTCCAAGAAATTGAATGGAAATAAGTTTAAAAAGCTCACCTTTCCAACTGGAAAAGATACACCTTGGTGAATAGCTACTCCGAGCAAAGAACCGGCGGCAACAATGAAGTATGAATGATCATCTTCCTGGAAATACTTCAGCGAAGTAATGGCATTTTTACAGGCTTGAATCTCATCGAAGATGATGAGTGTTTGCTTCGGATCTATGCTCACATTGGACAAGAGCTCAAGACCTTGGAGTATTTTATTTGGTGAAAGTTCATCTGCGAAGAGGGCACACAAAAGCGGCTGAGATTCAAAATTAAAATAGGCCACCTGTTCGAATTCATTTTCCCCGAAGTGCTTCATAAGAAATGTTTTCCCAACCTGCCTAGCCCCTTGAATGATCAAAGGCTTTCGCTCGGGATTATTCTTCCAATCCAGTAAGTTTTGATAAGCCGCTCTCGTCATACTGCAAATGTAGTGATTTTATCTATATCTCACGAAAAGTGTTGTTCTGATACACTTATTCGTACTTATAAGTGTAATACGGGTGCATTTTTAATGAGAACTGATGTAGCGAAGCAACTGACGTAGCGAAGCTACGAATGCCTTTGGCGAATACTTCGCGATTGTGCTTCGCACGAGGGCAACTACGTTGGGAGGGCATGTTGCTACGCGAGGGTCTTCTACGAGGGTTAATATCGAAAAAAAATCCTGAAACCGTTGTTTAACAAGTGTTCCAGGATTTATTTCGTGGAGATAATCGCTCCACAAATATTGTATTTGCTTAGATTTCATTAGATTTTTGCTTGATTTTCAAAAGTATTGAAAATGAGTAAGTTAAGTGCTGTTTTACACCCGTAATGGTCTAATAAGGTACAATGAGATCTAACCAGATATCGGAAATGTGGCATAAATGTGGCATAAATGTGGCATAAAATTCGGGGCTTTTTTCATACCTTTGAAAGTATGAAAATGGTTCAGTTTTTTATTCAGTCAAAAAGCGAAGAAGATCAAGCTTCAATTTATACGCGCGTCCGTTTTGGACGTAAAATGGATTTAAGGGTTCGGACGAATCTGATCGTCCAAACAAATAAATGGGATTCAGATAAAGGTTGGGTGAAGAACGCCAGAACTTCAGAATTGAAAGAGTTGGTTGTTTCCTTGAGCGAACTGAAATACCGAATTGAAGAATCCTACCTTCAGGCAGAGCGAACGCGAGTGACAGTAGATAAGGAATGGCTCATGAATCTGATTAATCCAATTCAAGAGACCAAGAACGAAAATGAGTTACCGTTAACGCTTGTCGAGTATTTTGACTATTACATAAAGGTAAAAGAATCCACTGCGGCGAAAGAGTCGGTTAAAAAGTGGTCGTCTGTGAGGCAAAAGATAATTGCGTTTCAAAAGAGCAGCCGTTCTGTCGTTCTGTTGAAAGAGGTAAACGAGCAGTTCAGAATTGACTTTGAAGATTTTTGTAAGAAGAAGCAAAAACTCAGCGCGAATTATTTTGAACGTGTGCTCTCGTTCATTAAAACGATATGCAAACACGCCGGACAAAACAACATTGACATTAGTCCGCAGCTTCATGGTTTGCGAGCGAAGAAGGAAGCTGTGCACAAGATATATTTAACTCGCGAGGAAATTGAATTGTTGCATAAATCGACAATGCCAAATGATGATCTC